>JADLBG010000141.1 GCA_020847895.1 Bryobacterales bacterium | reverse complement strand
GCGAGCCAAGCCGGACGATGGATCCCTTTCCAAACTGCTTTTCAATCTGGCCCAGGGTGGTGCTGAGCACGCGGGCGCGTTCTTTTTCGTCGGTGATAGGCAAGGTAGTGGTCCTCTCGGGAAAGGAACAGTATAGCAGACCAGTGTAAGTTTTTACAGTCTTGGCGCGTAATATCCTTTCCGCGCGCGCACCACCAATTCCTTGCGGTTTTTAACCTTGATGTCAACCGTGTGATACAAGCCATCGGCATGCACCGGTTCCGGCCGGTAGAGCAGGTTGTACTGCGACCGGAGTTCGTTCGATATGTTCTCGAAGGACTGTGACAGATCCTCCACCTTGAACGGGAACAGCGCCAGCCCGCCCGTTTCCGCGGCGAAGTACTTCAGCACTTTGTCACAGTCGGTGGGGATGCGCGTAATGTTTGTCGACACGGTGTACATCACCACATCGGCTTTCTGCGCCATCTCGAGCGCCTGGTCGCGGGTGTAACGGCTCTGGTTATCCTCGCCGTCGCTGAGGATCACGATCGCCCGGCGGAACTTGTGCCGCGGCTGATCCTTCATCAACTGATCCTTGCAGGAGTTGAAGATGGCGTCGTAGAGAGCGGTGCCGCCGCCGGGACGCAGGTCCTGAATCGCCTTCACCAGCCGTTCATGGTCGTCGGTAAGGTCGGAAACCAGTTCGGCGGCGGTGTCGAAGCTCACCACCATCGCCTTATCCGTTCGCGGACGAAGCAGGCTGTTCAGAAACTCGATGGCGGCTTCCTGTTCGAAGCGGAAGCGGTCGCGAACGCTGTTGCTTGTGTCGATCAGCAGCGCGAGCCGCAGCGGCAGGTCGCTTTCCGCGGTGAACTCGAGGATGTTCTGCTTCTTCTTGTTCTCGAAAACCTCGAAGTCCTGTTTGTCCAGGTTGGTGACGAACCGGCCCTTTTTATCCGATACCGTGTAGAGGATATTCACGCGGGTCACATCGAGCGTGATGCGGCTCTGGGGGTCAGAGATAGGGGGTTCGGGCTGGGCGGGAGCCTGTGCCCAGACAAGGACGCCCAAACCAACGGCGGTGAAGATGGAAACAGCCAGCAACTTCATCAGTGCTCCCCTATCTGATTATAGGAGGCTGCTCATCCAAGCCTCAAGCTCCGGCGGCAATTTCGCCTCGATGCTGACAGGCTTTCCCGTGGAGGGGCTTTCAAAGCGGATGCGCCAGGCATGCAGGAAGTACCGCCCCAACGGCGGCATACCCGGCGCCTTGGCAGGCGCTCCGTACAGCGTGTCGCCCACGACGGGGTGTCCGATGCTCGAAAGGTGCACCCGGATCTGGTGCGTCCGCCCGGTGCCGATCTTCATCTCGAGGAACGTGAACCGGCCGAAGCGGCGCAGTACATGGAACTCGCTGTACGCCGTGCGTCCCACGCCCAGCCGGGCGGTCATGCGCACGCGCCGCGCGGGGTCGCGCGCAATCGGGGCGGTGATGCGGCCGGAGTCCCGCCGGATCACGCCATGCACCAGCGCGAGGTAGGTCTTTTCCACACGCCGCCCGGCAAACTGGGCCGCGAGGTGCTGGTGGGCGGCATCGGTGCGGGCCACCAGCAGCACGCCGCTGGTATAACGGTCCAGGCGGTGGACAATGCCGGGGCGCAGTTCGCCGCCCGTTTGCGAGAGCTTCCGGAAGCGGTGCAGCAGGGCGTTTACCAGCGTGCCGGAGTGCACACCCGCGCCCGCATGGACCACCATGCCCGCGGGCTTGTCGATGGCCACCACCGCGTCGTCTTCGTAGATGACGGCCAGGGGCAGATCCTCGGCCACCGCCTTGAGCGGCGGACGCGCCGCGGCCTCCACTTCAATCCGCTCTCCGCCCCGCAACAGCAGCGAGGGCTTTGCCTTGCCTCCATCGACGCGCACCTGGCCGGTCTTCACCCACTCCTGCAACAGCGAGCGGCTGTGTTCGGGAAACTGCTGCTTCAGAAAATGATCGAGGCGTTTGCCCGAGTCCTCCGGCGCGGCTGTTCTTACGTGTCCCAACTTCCGATGATAGACAATGGTTGTGCGGAGGAGTCAGCCATTTATGCGTAATTTCGTTACGAAACTACTGGCCGTGATCGGCGGGTTCACTGTGTTCGCCTTTCTGCTGATCTTCGTCATCGCCACATTGGCCCGGCCGGGCAAGGGAAGAATCAGCGGGAAGACGATTCTCGAACTGAACCTGGAGACCAATGTTCTCGAGGATGCTCCGGACGACCCGTTCGCCCGGTTGACGGAGCAGCGGACTCCGGTACTGCGCGATATTGTTGATGCTTTGGAAAAGGCGCGGGACGATTCGCGGGTGGTGGGCCTGGTGGCGCGCGTGGGAACAGGCCGGATCGGCGTGGCGCAGACGCAGGAGATTCGGGACGCCGTGCTTGCCTTCCGGGCGAAGAAGAAGTTCGCGGTTGCCTACGGGGAGACGTTCGGCGAGTTCAGTCCGGGCAATGGGGCCTACTATCTGGCTTCGGCCTTTGACGAGATCTGGCTTCAGCCTTCGGGCGACATTGGGCTGACGGGATTGGCGCTGGAGAGCATGTTCATTCGCGGGACGCTCGACAAACTCGGCGTGGTTCCGCGCATGGATCACCGCTATGAATACAAGACCGCGATGGACTTCTACACGGAGAAGAAGATGACTCCGGCGAACCGCGAGGAAACCGGAAAGGTGTTGGAATCGATCTACGGCCAGTTGGTGAAGGGCATCGCGGAAGGCAGAAAGATGACGCCGGACCAGGTGAAGGCGCTGGTGAACAAGGGGCCGTTCCTCGGCAAGGAGGCGCTTGACGCGAAGCTGGTGGACGGCATGGCCTACCGGGACGAGATCTATGAGAAGCTCCGGCAGAAGGCCGGCAAGGATGCAAGCTTCCTTTACCTGGACAAGTATCTGGAGCGCGCCGGGCGTCCGCATCAGAAGGGCCAGGTGGTGGCGCTGATCTTCGGCCTCGGCGGAGTGCAGCGCGGCAAGAGCGATTATGATCCGCTCCAGGGAAGCACTTCCATGGGATCGGACACACTCACCGCCGCCTTCCGGCAGGCGATCAAGGACAAGGACGTGAAGGCGATCCTGTTCCGCGTGGACAGCCCCGGCGGCTCGTATGTGGCGAGCGACGCCATCTGGCGGGAGACGGTGCAGGCGCGCAAGGCGGGCAAGCCGGTGATCGTGTCGATGAGCAGCGTGGCGGGCTCGGGAGGGTACTTCGTCGCCATGGACGCCGATAAGATTGTCGC
The DNA here is from genome assembly GCA_020847895.1 of Bryobacterales bacterium. Lineage (GTDB taxonomy): Bacteria > Acidobacteriota > Terriglobia > Bryobacterales > Bryobacteraceae > CADEFT01. The sequence continues at coordinate 4,678 of JADLBG010000141.1, read as the reverse complement.
CCAGCCCGCGACCATCACGGGATCCATCGGCGTGTTGGGCGGAAAGATGCTCACCAACGGGTTGTGGGACAAGGTGGGGGTTTCCTGGGACGGGGTGCACAAAGGAGACAACGCGCTGATGTTCTCTTCCACCAATGACTATTCGAAGGAAGAGTGGGCGCGGTTCCAGGCCTGGCTGGACCGTGTTTACCAGGATTTCACCACCAAGGTGGCGGAAGGCAGAAAGCTCCCCAGGGAGAAGGTGCTGGAAATTGCCAAGGGCCGCATCTGGACGGGCGAAGACGCCAGGGGATTGGGGCTGGTGGATGAACTCGGCGGCTATCCCGCGGCCTTGAAGCTGGTGAAACAGAGCATCAAGTTGAGCCAGAGCGAAGACGTGCTGCTGCGCGTCTATCCGCGGAAGAAGACCACATGGGAAGCGATTCTGGCAAGGCTGAACGGTGAAGAGCCGGATTCGAGCGAGGCGAAGCAGGCGGAGGTGGCGGCGCGCGTGGTGGAGAAGATGCGGCCGCTCATGCAGACGCTCCACACGATGGGCCTCGACGGAAGCCGCCGGGCAGTGCTCTCGATGCCGGAATTGGGCTTTGTTCACTGAGCGGAGAGCATGAAAACCGCGGCGGCGTTCAGCGCCATCTTCGTTTCGGTGTTCGCCGCCCGCCTTTGCCATTCGGGCGTGCTGTGGGTGGAGGAGGCATACCCGATTGCGGCGGCACTCGAGATGCTGCGGGGCAAGGTGCTCTACCGCGACATCTGGTTCGACAAGCCGCCGCTGTTTCCTGCTTTTTACGAACTGTCCGGCGCGGCGACGGGCTGGAAACTGCGGCTTGCGGGGACGCTGCTGGTGGTGTTTACCTGCTGGTGCGCCTACCTGCTGGCCCGGCGTTTCTGGACGTCGAGGGAAGGTCTGTACGCAGCCGGGCTGCTGGCGTTCTTCCTCACTTTCGGGATGCCGTCCGCGGTGATGGCGGTTGCTCCGGACCTGTTGATGATCGCGCCGCACCTGCTGGCGATTCTTTTCTGCCGGCGCGGGGAGCCATTCCGGGCGGGGATGTTTTGCGGCGCGGCGCTGCTGGTGAATCCGAAGGCCCCCTTTGTGGCCGTGGCCTGCCTCATCTGGCAATGGCGGCACGCGCACTGGATTGCGCTTGGCATTGCCGCAGTAGAGATTCCAGCGCTGGCATGGCTTGGATGGAACGTGGCGCTGGGCGCCTACTGGGAGCAGGTTTGGCGCTGGGGCTTTCTTTACAGCGCGAACTCGCCATATCCGCACCCCTTGGCCGAGGGCCTGCGGCGCACGGTGAACTGGGCCGGATTCCAGATCGCGCTTGTGGCGGCGGCGGGGGCGCTGTGGTGGCGGGAGCGCGGCACGAGGGAATCGCGGCGGCTGGCGTTGTGGGTATTGGTGTCGATGGCGGCGGTGGCGGCGGGGTGGCGGTTCTTTCCCCGCTACTATTTTCAACTGCTCACACCGATGGTGATCATCGCGGCGCGGGGGATGGTGATCCTCGACCGGAGACGGGTGCTGGTGCTGGCGCTGCTCCTCATCCCGCTGGTACGGTTTGGACCGCGGTACGCGCAGTTGGCGATGGGCGAACCGTGGGCCGATCTGGCGTTGGAATACGATGCCAGGGAGACGGCGCGGATCCTGGTGGGGCATCATGCTTCCTCGCTGCTCGTGTGGGGATACCGGCCGGAGATTTACGCCTTCTCGCGCATCCCGGCAGCGACGCCGTACCTCGATTCCCAGCCGTTGACGGGGGTGATCGCGGACCGGCATTTGACGGAAAGCACGCCGGCCGCTCCGGAGTTGGCGGCCGAAAACCGCCGCAGGCTGGTGGCGTATGAGCCGGATTATGTAGTGGACGGCCTCGGCCCCCTGAACCCGCAACTGGCGATTACGAACTACCCCGATCTTTCGTATTGGATGAACAGGTACCGGGAGGTGGCGCGCACGCGGACGACGGTCATTTACGGGTTGCGAAGCCGAGCGCTTCCTTGAAGGTCTCGAGGGTGTTGTAGGCGATGGGGCAATAGGTGGCGCGGTCTGGCATCTCCCACATGCGCGAGAGGATGGAGCCCTCGCCGCGGACGAGGTGAGGGAAATCCTGGCAGGTCATGGGCCGCGCATCGTAGACGGCGCACATATTGCCTTCGAGGAAGACGCAGCCTTTCTCCGTGCGTTTGAGGATGAGGCCTTCTTCGGCGGATTGCTCGCAGTAGTCCTGTAGAAAGCCCTTGCGGGAGATGCCGATGAACCTGGCGAGGGACTCGACTTCGCGCTCGCGCAGTTTGACGGTAGCCACGCGGCAGCAGTTGGCGCACTCCGTGCAGTCGATGGCGTTTTCGATCTCTTCGGCAATGTTACGGAGACGGCGTTCGGCGGTGTGATGGGTCTTCATGAAGACCCGCAGCCGTTTGTTCTCCTCGAGTTTCTTCCGGCCGAGGCGCTGGATCTGAACGAGGTCAGTAATCATTTACTTCCCGGTCCAGCAGGGGACGCGCTTTTCGAGGAAGGCAGAGATGCCCTCGCGCGCATCGGCGGCGAGGGAATTCATGGTCATGACTTCCTTGGCGTAGGCATAAGCCTTCGGCTGATCAAGGTCAATTTGGGCATAGAAAGCCTGCTTGCCCAAGCCGACGGTAAAGCTGCTGGCGGCGGCGATCCGCCGCGCCAGTTCGCGCGTGGCGGCGGTCAATTCTCCGGATGGAACCACGCGATTCACCAAACCCCATTCGGCGGCGGTAGTGGCGTCGATGGCCCTGCCGGTGAGAAGCATCTCCATGGCGCGCTTGCGGCCGACGGCGCGGGTGAGCGCCACCATGGGCGTGGTGCAAAACAAACCAATCTTCACGCCTGGGGTGGCGAACGCCGCCTTCTCGCCGGCGATGGCCAGGTCACAAGTGGCCACCAACTGGCACCCGGCCGCGGTGGCCAAACCCTGTACTTCGGCAATGACCGGCTGAGGGATGGCCTGGACCTTCATCATCAGTTCGGCGCAGACATCGAACAGGCGGCGGTATTCGTTCACGGAGCCGCTGGCCATTTCACTGAGGTCATGTCCGGAACTGAAGACGGCGCCGGCGGCGTTCAGCACGACGGCGCGAATGGAGGGGTCGCGCCCGATGGCGTCGAGGCAATCCACCAGTTCGAGCATGAGACGGAGGGACAGGGCGTTGCGCCGTTGAGGACGGTTGAGGGTGACGACGGCGAAGTTGTCTTCCAGGGCGTATTGCAGATGATCGTAGGGCATCAGTTCACTCGCTTTTCGCGGCCGGCCCATTCCCGCTCGCGAAGTTGGTTCTTGCGGATCTTGCCGGTGGCGGTTTTCGGCAGGGGGCCGAATTCCACCTGTTTCGGACACTTGAAGTGGGCGATGCGGCCGCGGCAGAACTGGATGATCTCCTCGGCGGTGGCGCCCCCCTCATTTTTTAGGGTAACGAATGCCTTGGGCACTTCGCCCCAATGCGGGTCGGGGACGGCGATGACGGCGGCTTCGAGGACAGCGGGATGGTCGTAGATCACCTTCTCGACCTCGACGGAGGAGATGTTCTCGCCGCCCGATATGATGATGTCCTTTTTGCGGTCGCGGATCTCGAGGTAGCCGTTGGGATGCATCACGGCATAGTCGCCGGAATGGAACCAGCCGCCATCGAACGCCTGCGCGGTGGCTTCAGGATTGTTGTAGTAGCCGATCATGACGTTGTTGCCGCGCATGACCACCTCTCCCATGGTTTGGCCGTCGGGGGGAACGTCGTCCATGTTCTCGCCGGCCAGACGGACATCGGTACCGGCGATGATGTAGGGGACGCCCTGGCGGGACTTGATCCGCGCGCGTTCCTCGGCGGAGAGGAAGTTCCACTCGCTGCGCCAGGCGCAGAGGGTTATGGGCCCATAGGTTTCGGTGAGGCCGTAGCAATGAAAAATTTCGGCTCCGATATCTTCGGCTCCGCGCAGCACGGCGGGCGAAGGAGGAGCGCCGGCGGTGATCATCCGCAGGCCGTTCTGGAAGCGGATTCCGCGGGAGGAGGCAAAGTGCGCGAGGCTGCCGATGACGACGGGCGCTCCGCAGAGATGAGTAACGGCTTCGCTCCGGACGGCTGCCACCACCGGCTCGGGGTGAGGCTGGCGGAGTAAGACGTGGCGGGCTCCCGCCGCCGTTACAGCCCAGGGGAAACACCAGCCGTTGCAGTGGAACAGGGGGAGCGTCCAGAGATAGACGCTGTTTTCGTGAAGCCCGAATTCCATCAGTTCGCCGAGCGCGTTCAGATAGGCGCCACGATGGGAGAACATGACACCTTTGGGGAAGCCGGTGGTTCCGCTGGTGTAATTGATGGAGAGCAGGCCGTCCTCGTCGACCTGGGGAAGGTCTGTCAAATCCTCGTCGCCGGAAGCGAGCAGGGCGGCATAGTCTGCTACAAAGTGCCGGAGTTGGGGTAATTCGGCGCGCGAGTTCTCAAGGAGTGGAGCAAGCTGGGGGTCCACGAGTAGAACTTTCGCTCCGGAATGATTCAGGATCCAGACGAGTTCGGACGTTTGGAGCCGCGTATTCAGCATCACCAGTACGGCTCCGATGAGGGGGACGGCGAAGTGGGGCTCGAGCGCCATGGAAGTATTCGGAGAGAGCACCGCTACGCGGCCGCCCGCCTCCACCCCCAGTTTCCGCAGCGCCGAGCCGAG
>JADLBG010000140.1 GCA_020847895.1 Bryobacterales bacterium | reverse complement strand
CACCAGCACCACATCGTCCAACTGGAGCGGCTCCTCGGCGGGAACCGCAATCCAGAAGTCGAGCGGCTGAGCATCCGCCGTGCCCAGCACCTTACCGATTTCTCTGCTCATGCAACTCCTTCTCAATCGCCCGCCGGATCAGCAGCGGATCGCCCAGCCGCCGGCGCATCTCCTGCTCGAGGGCGCCCACGGGCAGCAGGTTCTGCGGCGCCCGCGGATCGCGCATCGCGGTGGAGGCAAACGACGGCAGCACCGCGGCGGCGAAGCCCGCCAGCGACTTCGCGGCATCCACTCCCACCGCCGCGCCGATCTCGATGCGCACAATCCCGGCCAGAGGATGGTCGAGCGCGCGCGGATCGCTCAGCCGCAGATAGCAGGAATACCGATTGTACGTCTTGTCGGTGATGGCGAATAGCGGAGTCCGCTCTCCTTTGTGCAACCGCCCGAGCAGCGAGAATTGGGGCTCGCCCAGATAGGGATTGAGGATCCGCTTGATGACGCCCACGACGGCAAACCGGCTGGTGGCGCGATAACTCGGCCCATCGACAAATACGCAGCCTTCGCCCGCCATCGATTCGGCCAGCGCCGCCTCCGCCGCGCGCATCCGGCTCTGCAACTCAGCGAGTACACCCTCCGGCGTATTGAGAACCGCCGGGCAGGGGGCAAACGAGAGCGTCGAGGAGCCGAGAGGGAACTCTCTGCCCTCCAAGACTCCGTTTCCCATCACGAGAAACCGCGCCACCCGGATGTCTCCGAATTCCGCCTTGCCGCCGGCCGCACGCACGTATCCGGCGGCGAGCGATCCGAACAGGCCGTGGGTGAAGCCGCCGGTGTCGAGATCCGCGAGAACACGCGCTTCGACGCGGCGCACGCCATCAACGAAACAGCAGGCCGTGTCCCGTCCGGCCTCGCCCGGCGGGAAGGCGCTCCACTCGCCCGTCTCCACGGTAACGTCGACTTCGGGCTGCGACTCGGGCGCATCGAAGGCAATGGGCGCCTCGTAATCAGCCGGCCATGGATCGAGCAGCAATCTCATGTCAGCGGCGGCCGTTGTAGACGAAGGAGAGTTGCAGGCGGATCTGGTCGCCCTGGAAATCCGGCGGGAGGGGAGGAAACGGATTCGAGGCGCTGATGCCGGCGACGGCGGCGCGGTCCAGCGGATCCGCCCCGGAAGGCACGGCGATGACGAGTTTCGGCACGGAGCCGTTGCGGCTGATGGCGAACTGGATGAGCACTTTTCCCTGGCGCCCCAGGCGGGCGCTTTCCGGAATGACGGCAAACCAGTTGCGGCGCACGGCGGCGAGCACTTTGATGAGGTAAGGCCGGAAGTCCGCGCCTTGAGGATCGCTCAACAGTTCGAGCGAGCTGCCCATCTTACCCGGCGCGGCATGCTGGCTGAGCGCCTCTCCGATGCTCGGCGGCTGGTCGGCGTCATCGCCGACGACGAGCCCGCCGCCGGGGCGCTTCGAGACGCGCGCCACCGCTTCAGACACCGTGCTCTTCGGCGCGGGAATGGCGAACTTGGGAGAACTCTGCCCGCCGTTGGCATTGCCCGCGCCATGGCCAGAGCCGGGGATGTTTTCCAAGGTAATCTTCGGCTTCTCGGAAGTCTCGATCTGAGGCGGCGGAGGGGGCTGGTTCGTCATGCCCGTGCCCGGAGGAGGAAGTTGCGCCGTCTGTGGAGCGGTGGGCGCAATCCGTGGGGCATCAGGCAGCGCCGCCGGCGCCGGGACTCCCGCCCTGGGTTGCGGTGAGGCTGCCGGCACGGGAGGCGGAGACTTGAACTCCTTACGCGCCAGCAGCCCTTGAATGTTGATCTCCTTCGCGACTTCCTTCGTGTTCGGAGCTTTCTGAGTCGGCTGCTTGAACACGGGCGCCACCAGCGGCGTCACCTGCCGGGCTTCAATTTCCGGGTACCGCAACTGACGCGGCGGGGTGGCTTCGAAGCGCACAGTGAGCAGAAACAGAAGGCCGAGAACGTGAGCCGTGATGGAGGCGATGGCCGCGCGGGCGATGGGACGCCGGTCGGCCGGCTGCTCGAAGTGGAGCACAAAACCGGTGTCTTGGGGAGCAGGCGTCCGGGGTTCAGCCAGCGACTTCATGGGCAAGCTCAGTGTGAGGCCAGCGATTCGGCAACCAGCTTCGCGTGTACCTCAATTTTAGCAAGAATGTCGAGCGCCACCCGCAGCGCCAGAGCCGCTTGCAGGCCCCCGGCAACCGGCGGCGTACGCTCCGCTATGCAATCGAGAAAGGAGTCAAGTTGGAGCTTCAGCGGCTCGTTTTTTCGCACCGGAAACGGCTGAAAGCCGATCTGCTGTTGCGGCGAGACGGAGATGCACACTCCGTCCTGACGCGCGTAGTCGATGGAAAGATACTGGCGCGGCTGAAACAGACGCATCTTACGCACCTTTTCGGTGGAAACGCGGCTGGCGGTGAGATTGGCGATGCAGCCATGCGGGAAGGCGAGCCGGACGTTGGCGATGTCCACCTTTTGGGAGAGGATGGAGATGCCGGCGGCATGAATTTCATGAGGTTCTTCCCCCACCAGGGACAGCACCAGGTCCAGATCGTGAATCATCAGATCAAGCACAACGTCCACATCAAGGCTGCGGGGAGTGAACAGGCTCATGCGATGAATTTCGAAGAACAGCGGAGTGGTCGCCATCTTGCGCAGGGCCGTCACGGCGGGGTTGAAGCGTTCAAGGTGGCCCACTTGAAGGACGCGGCCGGAACCGGCGGCGGCAATCAGCCGGCGGGCGCTTTCAAGGTCCGGAGCGATGGGCTTTTCGATGAGCACGTCGAGGCCTGCTTCGAGCAGCGGACAGCCTACCTCGGCATGGGTGTTCGTTGGGGTAGCGACGATGGCGGCATCCACGGAAGCGGCCAGCGCGTCGAGGGTGGGGAAGGCCCGGCAGCCGAATTCGGCCGCCGCGGCCTGCGCCCGCGCGGGGTCGATATCGAACAGGCCGGCGAGTTCCGCGCGTTCGCTTTCGCGAATTACGCGCAGGTGATTCCTGCCAAAGGCTCCCGCGCCGGCTACGGCCAGCCGCACTACGCTCATTCGCCCTCCTCGGGGGCATAGCCGCACAGCGCGATGCCCGCCTCGTCTGCTTGCCGCAACATCTCTTCGCGGTCGAGCAGCAGCGTCCGCCCGGCATCCACGGCGAGGACGGTTGCTCCGGCCTCGCGCATCACGGCGATGGTCTCCACTCCGGCCACGGGAACATCAAACAGCAGATGCCTTCTGCGGCGCGATACCTTGACGAGGCGAATGGGGCGTCCGTTGGCAAGGGAGGCGGCGCGGCGCAGCATCGCGTCGGTGCCTTCCATTGCTTCCACAGCCAGGCAGGCGCGCTCGGCGACAGCGGCGCTCTGGCCAATGTCAAAGCCTGCGAGCGCATTCGCGATGCGGCGGCCGTAACGGATGTCCTTTTCCTCTTCGGATGACGGTTTGCGTTTCGTCATCGAGCCTTCGGCGGCAAGCAGAGGCTTGAGCAGGAACGTGGAGTCTCGCAACTCGATGCCCTCGTCCGCCAGTACCTTCGCCACGCCGCCGATGAGGGCGTCGGTGTTCTTTTCGCGGAGGGAGAACAGGAGTTTGGCGAGGCGCCAATCGGGGCGGATGGAAGAAAAGATCCGGACGTGCTTAACCTGTCCGGCCATGACGAGTTCGCGGATGCCCTCGCCCTTCAGAATTTCGATGAGCCGGCTCAACTCGCCGAGCGAGATCCAATGCGTCTTCGAGGCAAGGCGGGCAATTTCACCGGACGCTTCTTCTTCGATGCCGATGGCCACAACTTCATGGCCGAGTTTGCGCGCTTCTTCGAGCGCGAGGATGGGGAAACGGCCGTTGCCGGCGATGAGCCCGTACTTCACTTGATGACGCCACGCTCCGAGGACTGGATAAATTCAATCAATTCGTCCACCTCCGCGCAAGGCTCCACCTCGGCGCGGATGCGCTCAATGGCTTGCGTGGTGTTGAGGCCGGCGCGCGTGAGCAGCCGCAGGGCCTTGTTGACGGCGTCCACGGACGGTGCGGGGAAGCCGCGCCGCTCCATGCCGATCCTGTTCGCGCCGAAGGTCTTTGTTTCGCGCGGCGTGGTGGTGTTTGAAAACGGCATGACGTCCTGGGTGATGACGCTGTAGCCGCCTATGATGGCATGCCGGCCGATGCGGCAGAACTGATGAATGCCGGAGAATGCGCTCACCACCACCCAGTCTTCGACGATGACATGGCCGCCGCAGGTGGCCCCGTGGCCGATGACGCAATGGTTTCCGATCCGCGCATCATGGGCGACATGGGCGTAGGCCATCAGCAGGTTGTCGTCGCCTATGCGCGTGATGCGCCCGCCGCCTTCGGTGCCGCGGTGAATGGTGACGAATTCGCGGATCCTGTTGCGGTGGCCGATGATGGTCTCGGCGGGCTCGCCGTGATACTTGAGGTCCTGCGACGCCACGCCGGCGGTGGAGTAGGGATAGAAGATGTTATCTTCGCCAACGATTAGAGGGCCATCGAGGTAGAGGTGAGCCAGAAGCCGCGTGCGCGCGCCGATTTCCACATCCGCTCCGATGACGCAGTAGGGCCCGATCTCCGCGCTCTCCGCGATGCGGGCTTGCGGGTGAACAATGGCCGCCGGATGAATGGCCATCGCGCTAGGTCCGCGGCTTGGCCGGGTCGGCGAGCACGCACATGAGCTCTGCCTCCGCCACAACCGTGTCGCCTACTTTCGCCACGCCCGCCATCACCGCAAGCGAGGAACGCCGCTTGATCACCTTCATCTCGATGCGGAGCTGATCGCCGGGAACCACCTGGTTGCGAAACTTGGCGGAATTGATGGAGGCGAGGAGAACGGGGCGGTTCTTGCTGTCGGGAATATCTTTGAGGATGAGGATGCCGGCGACCTGAGCCATGGATTCCACGATAAGCACTCCGGGCATGACCGGGTAATGGGGGAAGTGGCCTACAAAGAACGGCTCGTTGACCGTCACGTTTTTGATTCCCACAATGCGGTCGGGTTCCAGTTCAAGGACCCGGTCCACGAGCAACATGGGGTAGCGATGCGGGAGGATCTCCTGAATCGCCAGAACGTCAAGGATTGGCATGCAAACCCGCTATTATAACAGGCGATGGATACAGCTCTAGCTTTTGCGCGCTCGAAACAGAATGAGATGATCGCGTTGATTCGCGAGATGGTGGAGTGCGAATCGCCGTCCGATGACGCGGCGGCGGTGAACCGCTTTGTGGATCTAACGGCAGGGAAAGCCGCGGATATAGCCGCGGTGAAGGTGATTCCGGGCGGGCGTTTCGGCAATCACTTGCGCCTGGAGTTCAGCTTGCCGGGGAAGAAGAAGCAGGGGCAGATCCTCGCCCTGGGCCACTCGGACACGGTATGGCCGATGGGCGCCTTGCGCGGCATGCCCTTCCGCGAGGAGAAGGGGCGGCTGTGGGGTCCCGGGGTGCTCGACATGAAGTCCGGCGTGGCGTTCTTTCTGTATGCGATGCGGGCGCTGCGCGAGTTGGACATTCCGGTAAAGCGCAAGGTGGTGCTGCTGCTCAATTCGGATGAAGAAGTGGGGAGCGATTCGTCGCGGGCGCTGACGGAGAAGGAAGCGCGGAAGAGCAGCGCCGTGCTGGTGCTGGAGCCCGGCACCGGACTCGAGGGCAAGCTGAAGACGGCTCGCAAGGGCGTGGGGGGGTATGGGGTGAACGTGGACGGCGTGGCGTCGCATGCGGGCGTGGATTTCACCGCGGGCGCGAGCGCGATTGTCGAACTGGCGCGCCAGATTGAGCGCATTGCCGGATTCACCGACCTCAAGAAGGGGATCACGGTAAACCCCGGAGTGATCAGCGGAGGCACACGATCGAACGTGATCGCGGCCGCCGCACAGGTGGTGGTGGATATCCGCATCGCGCGGTTGAAGGACTTTCCGAAGCTTGACAAGAAGTTCCGCTCGTTGCGGGTGGTGGACAAGCGCTGCCGGGTGACGGTGGAAGGAGGTCTTAACCGCCCGCCGATGGAGCGGACCGCGGCCATCGCGCAACTGTTCCGGACGGCTAAATCACTGGCGGGTGAACTTGGCGTAGCTATCGAGGAGTCGATGACGGGCGGAGGTTCGGACGGCAACTTCACGGCGGCGCTGGGGATCCCGACGATTGACGGGTTAGGCGGCGTGGGGGAAGGCGCGCATGCGCCGCATGAGAGCAT
>JADLBG010000139.1 GCA_020847895.1 Bryobacterales bacterium | reverse complement strand
TTTTACCGGCAGTTGAATGCCGGGGCATAGTATCTACTGCTCATTACTGATGTTCACAAAGGCGAGGGTTCCGGGTTCGGCCGCATCAATGGCTTCCATGATCTGCGCGATTCGTGCCTTGACCATACTCCAGTTGTTTGTGCTCAGGACCAATATCGCGATTCTCCGCCTTGTCAGGTTCTGCTGATAGCGGAGTTCCTGATCCGCGGTAACGAATAGGTTGAAGCCTTCATGTTCGGCAACAGTCAGCAGATCCCCGTTCTTCAAGCCGGACCATCCTTGGAACCACGTTGTAGCAACAAAATGACGGCTATCAATTAACAGGCGAAGTTTGTGGGGAATGCTCTCGTCCAGGATGATCTTCATGCCGCCTGCGATGGCTCCAAAGGCGCCTCCGCACTCTTGGCGGCAAAGTCCAACACCGCCTGTACCTGGTCGCGGGTGACATGGAAGTTCTCGAGTACCTCGTCAATGGAGGAACACTTCAAGTTCTCGAAGATCGCAGACACAGGAACACGTGTACCGCGAAAAACCCAGGCTCCACTCACTTTGCCGGGAATCCGCTCAACGGCGGGACACTGTGACCAATCCAGATTTGCCATACCCTAGTCTTATGCTATGACAAGCGCAGCCAGGATGTCTTCTTCGATCGGTAGCGTCGACTTCGAGCAGGAGTGACTCGATCAGTCTTGTTCCAACGAGGCAGGGAGGAATCCGGTTCCACTTCCTCCACCCCCCTCACGATAAAATTCAAAAACAATGAAGAAAACCATCGGGCATCTTGCTTGGGCGGCGCTGGCGATTCTGGGGGCGTACAGCCTGGCAGCCATTGCCATGAACCGCGGCGAACCGGTGAACAGCATGTGGCTGGTTCTGGCCTCGGTCTGCATCTACCTCATCGGATTTCGCTTCTACGCCAAGTTCATCGCCGCCAGGGTGATGATGCTCAATGACGAGCGCGCCACTCCCGCCGAGCGTCTGCGCAACGGCCACGATTTCGAGCCCACCAACAAATGGATCGTCTTCGGGCACCACTTCGCCGCCATCGCCGGCCCCGGCCCTCTCGTCGGCCCCACGCTCGCGGCCCAGTTCGGCTACCTGCCCGGCACCCTGTGGATCATCATCGGCGCCGTCCTCGGAGGCGCGGTCCAGGATTTCGTCATCCTGTTCTGCTCGATGCGCCGCGACGGTAAGTCCCTCGGCCAGATGGCGCGCGAAGAGATCGGCAGGCTCGGCGGATTCACCGCCCTGCTCACCGTGCTGCTCATCATGATCATCCTCCTCGCCGTCGTGGCCCTGGTGGTGGTCAACGCTCTCAAAGGCAGCCCCTGGGGCACGTTTACCATCGCCGCCACCATGCCCATCGCCGTCTTCATGGGCATCTACCTCCGATACTGGCGTCCCGGAAAAGTACTCGAAGTCTCCCTCATCGGCTTCGTCCTCGTGATGGCGAGCATCTTCGCTGGCCAGGCTGTCGCCCAATCGGAAACGCTCGCCCCGTGGTTCACGCTGGGCGGCATGGCCCTGGCGGTAGCCGTGATCCTCTACGGCTTCTTCGCCAGCGCTCTCCCGGTCTGGCTGCTCCTCGCCCCGCGAGATTACCTCAGCACGTTTGTCAAACTCGGCGTCGTTCTCCTGCTCGGCCTTGGCATTTTGTTCGTACGTCCGAACCTCGAACTGCCCGCCTTCACCCGCTTCGCCGACGGCACGGGCCCCATCTTCGCCGGCAAGATCTTTCCCTTCTGCTTCATCACCATCGCCTGCGGCGCGATGAGCGGATTCCACGCGCTCATCTCCTCCGGCACCACTCCGAAAATGGTCGCCAGGGAATGGCACGTCTGGCCGGTCGGCTACGGCTCCATGCTTCTCGAAAGCTTTGTCGCCATCATGGCGATGATCGCCGCCAGCGTCCTCCAGCCCGGCGTCTTCTTCGCGGTCAACTCCCCGGCCGGCATCGTCGGCAACACGCCGCAGGCAGCCGCAGCTACCATCAGCGGCTGGGGCTTCCCCGTCACCGCCGAACAGATGGAAGGCCTCGCCCGGGACGTGGGTGAGGAGACCCTCTTCTACCGCACCGGCGGAGCGCCCTCCCTCGCCCTCGGCATGGCGCACATCTTCGCCGCCAGCGGCGGCGGCAAGGCCATCATCGGCTTCTGGTATCACTTCGCCATCATGTTCGAGGCGCTCTTCATCCTCACCATCATCGATGCCGGAACCCGCGTCGGCAGATTCATGCTCCAGGACCTCCTCGGCAATGTTCACCAAAGACTCGGCGAGACTAGCTGGATGCCCGGCGTCATCGGCTCCAGCGCGCTTATCGTTCTCGCCTGGGGCTATTTCCTCATCCAGGGGGTTCGAGACCCGCTCGGCGGCATCAACTCCCTCTGGCCGCTCTTCGGAATCGCCAACCAGCTTCTCGCCGCCATCGCCCTTTGCGTGGCCACCACCATCCTCCTGAAGATGCACGGAGCGAAATACATGTGGATCACTGTCACACCCCTCGTCTGGCTCGTCACCGTCACCTATACCGCCGCCTGGCAGAAGATCTTCTCCCCGCTGCCGCGCATCGGCTTCCTTTCCCAGGCTGATCAGTTGCAAAACCTGATGGACTCGGGCAAGGTCGCCGCAAGCCGCATGGTCGAAACCCAAACTCTGATCTTCAACAACCGCCTCGATGCCGCCGTCTGCGGCATCTTCCTCATCCTCGTCACCGCCATCCTGCTCGACTCGCTCTGGCTCTGGGCCGGCATCCTGCGCGGCACCCGCGAAGCCAAGGTCAGCGAATCGCCCTTCGTGCTCTCCCAACTCGATCCGGAGGAAGTATGACCGCGCTCCGCCGTTTCTTCAAGATCCTCATCGGCCTGCTCAAGGAACTGGCCGATGAGAACGCCTACCAACGCCATCTCGCCGCCCACGGCGCCGCGCACTCCGCGGAGGAATGGCGCCGCTTCAGCGAACACCGCCTCAAAGCCAGATACATGCGCGCCAAGTGCTGTTAGGAGGCGTGAGTGGGCAGCTACTGGAGGCGTGAGTGGGCAGCTACTGAATGTGCCGCCTACTTCCACTCCCACGATTTCGCGTGCGTGTTTCCGTCAGAATCGACATCGAACTCGAACACCGCCGCGATCGAGTTCAAGCCGGCCAGGCTTGCCGAAGCTGTCGTGTAGTGCAGCGCGCCGCGATAACTGGCCGCTCCGCCCGCCAGAAGCTTGCCTGTTCCCTGTCCCTTCCATGTGGCCATATCTCCATTGGCCGTGAGGACGATCCCTTGACCCTCGCCGTATAGACTACCGTCTTGCTTGATTTGGCTCCAATACGTCCCGATCGTATTCGCGGCCGCGCCGAGGAGTGTTCCGCTGTCCTCGAACGAGACTTCGATCTTAACTCCCCCATCCACCGAGAGCACTCGGCGGCCAGTGCGCTTCCCGCGCGATTCACCGATCACTGTTCCTAGCATAAGCATCTCCGGCTGTGAATGTCCCGGGATCCCGAGCGTCCCGAGCAGGGAAAGTATATACCACACATTTTCGGTGCGCAGCGCCTGCTCTCGTATTACCTCGGGATCCGGGCCACCGTACCAAGGCGGTCCGCTCACCGCAGCATCGTAAACCCGTACAACAGATCCCCCGCGCCCACCACCAGATACTGCCGTCCGTCCAGTTCGTACGTCATCGGCCCGTTCGCCACCGGAGCGGTCAACCGGCAATGCCACAGTATCTTTCCCGTCGCCGCCTCGAAGGCGATCAGATTCCCCACAGGGTCGCCCGCAAAAACCAGGTTCCCCGCCGTCGTCAGCACTCCCGACATCCCCGAACCGCGCCCGTCATAGGTGTGCTGCCAGCGGATCTTTCCCGTTTTGTAGTCGAGCGCCGTCAGCATGCTCTTCCACCACAACCCCGAATCCCGTCCGCCGTAGCCTTCCGGCTTCTCGTCCGTATCGGTCAAATAGAACAGGCTGTAGGACTCCTGCGAGTTCACATACATCAACCCCGTCTGCGGGCTGAACGCCGGCGCCGGCCAGTTCGTGGCCCCGTTCGAGCCCGGAATCACCAGCGTTCCGTCCGTCTTCGGCTCTTTTTCCGGGTCCGGAACCGGCTCCCCACGCGAATCCACGCCCTTTGACCAGTTGATCGGGATGAACGGCTTCGACACCAGATTCTTACCCGTCGCGCGGTCCAGCAGGAAGTAGTACCCGTTGCGGCTCGCCTGCGCCAGCAGTTTACGCGGCTTGCCATCCACCTCGCCGTCAATCAGCACCGGAGTCTGCACCGCATCCCAATCGTGCGTGTCGTGCGGAGAAGCCTGGAAATACCACGCCATCTTTCCCGTATCCGGATTCAACGCCACTATCGAGCACGTCCAAAGATTGTTGCCCTTCCGTCCCTGCCCCGCCATCACCGGATTCGGATTGCCGGTGCCCAGATAATACAGGTTCAACTCCGGATCATATGTCCCCGGCATCCACGTCATCCCGCCGCCGTGTTCCATGGCATCCTTGTTCGGCCACGTTTCCGCCCCGGGTTCGCCCTTGCGCGGCGTTGTGTTCCAGCGCCACTGCACCTTGCCCGTCTCCGGATCGCGCGATTCCAGATACCCGGGCACATCCAGCGAATCCCCACCCACGCCCACAATTACATGGTTCCGGATAATCACCGGCGCCGGCGTGGAAAAATACTCCTGCTTCACATCCGCGATCTCCACGTGCCAGCGCTCCGTCCCGTCCTTCGCGTTGAGACAGATCAGGTAGTTATCCGGCGTCTCGAAATACAGCCAGTCCCCGTACATGCCGAACCCGCGGTTGCCGATGTGGATGCCGCCGTGCGTTTCCCACTTGTAGTGCCACAACTCGCGCCCCGTGCGCGCGTCCACCGCCCAGGCATGGTCCGGAACCGCGAAGTAGAGAACTCCGTTCACCTCGAGAGGCGTCGCTTTGATCTGCGTGTTCGATCCGCCGGCGCCCTGCCCCGTGCCGGCGCGAAACACCCACGCCAGGCTCATCGCCGTAACATTCGAAGCATTGATCCGCGCGAGCGGGCTGAATCGCCTGCCCGAATAGTCGCCGTTGTAGGTCGGCCATGTGTCCGCCGGCGGCTTCAGCAGTTTCGCCGGATCGAGCATCTGCGCGCCGAGGCTCCCGGCCAACAGCGCGGCGGAAAGCAGGATGTGGATCTTCATTTCAGGGTCACCAGGTAGGCCGTCAGGTTGTGCATGTCTTGATCCGTGTACTGCTTGAGGAGTGCGAGATGGCCGGCAAGGGGATCCTTCACCTCCACTTTCACTCCCGCGCCGCGCTCGAACGAATGATACTCGCCCGAGGAATCGCGCAGCGCCACGTTGAAATCATCGAGGTAGTCGAGTTCGCCCGAGATCCTGCGCCCCGAAGCGAGCGTCACCGTCACCGGGGTGGGGATCCGGTTCCCACCCGCGCCGCGTCTCGCATGTGATTCCGGATAGAGGAACCGCGATTGCAGCGCCACGGGGTTGTACTTGCCGGCGATGCCCTTCAGATCGCCTTCCGGCGAATGGCAGGAGCCGCATTTGCTCTCGAAATACGCCTTGCCCTTCTTCGGGTCCCCGGTGGCCACGTTCTGAATCTTGTACGCGTTGCGATCGATGGCTGCCTGCTGCCGGGCGCGCAGAAACGCGGCAATGTCCTTGATCTGCCCGCCCGTCAGAGGGAACGCCGGCATCCCTTTTTCCGTCCGCCCCTTCAGGATCACCGGCCCGATCTGATCGCCGCCTTCATCCTGCAACGCAAGGACCGATCGAACCAGGTCAGGGCCGTTCTCCCCGCCGTTCGCCTTTGACCCGTGGCAGAAGCCGCAATCGGCGACGAACAGTTTCTGCCCGCGCTCCACGGCGGCGGGATCAGGCACGGCGCGGCTGATCAGAAAATTCCGTCGCGCGGGCGGACTCTTCTTTTGCCCCCGGCCGCCGGCTGGGGCTTGCGCAATCAGGTAAAGCGGTAGCGCGCTCAACAGGAGCGCGCCAAGGCAAACTCGCACTCGCGAGCGCCAAACGGGATATGCCATGAATTCCCTCTTCTACACTCGGCAATGGACCTGCTTTTACGATAACTGATTCCGTTGTAGACTTGACCTTTTCATGCCCATCCGCCGGCCTCTCCTCCCCTGCCTGTTTCTAAGCTGCGCCCTACCTGCCGCCGGGCAGAAGCCCGCCGATCCCTACAACTACACCATCCACGTCCCGCGTCTCCTCCACGCGCCGGTGATTGACGGCAGCCTGATGGAATGGAGAGACATGGCGTTCACCGATGGTGTTTGGGACATGCCGCGCATTCGCCAGGCTCCGTGGTACGATCCCGCGCGCAACCGCCTCACCGATCACGGCGGCGAGCCCTCCATCGAAGACGATCTGCAAGCCCGCTACTACATGGGCTGGGACGATCAGTATCTCTACCTCGGCGCCGAAGTGAAAGACAATGTAAACGACATCACCGACCCCCACCATGAGCCGAAACGCTGGTACTACAAGGACGCCATCTGCTGGTTCCTCGAGGCTCCGCGACTCCCGGCGGCAAAGAGTTTCGGCGAAGGCGACAACGCCTTCTGCTTCGTCATCGATGCGCGGAAACCGCCCTACGGCGCGTGGTGGCGCCATGGCGCTCCCGGGAAAACATACATCGAAGAGCGGCTCCCCAAACAGGCCGTCGACTACGCCATCCGCATGAATCCCTGGAACACCGGCAGGGGCGACTTCATCCTCGAAGCCCGCGTGGCCATGGCGCCCACGTTCGGCTCGAGTAGCCCGCAATGGCACGCCCCGCGCATCGGCGACGTCTATGGCGTGGAAATCGTCCACACCGATCCCGACGGGGGAGATTACGGCGGCCATTTTCTCATTTACGGACGTGGGGATGACGACTCTACATGGGGGCGAATGGAATTGGCCGCGCCCCTCGCGCCGCTACAGCGCAAACCGAACTGAACAGGGCGCTACCTGGTGGTTTCGAACACCGGTTCCGGCGGGCTGGCAATGTCAGCCTCGGGGAACACATACCGGCCGGCCACGGCCGCCGCGCCCAGCGCCGCCGCGCTCATTACAAAAGCAGCCGAATATCCGAATTTTTTCGCCACCGTGCCCGCGGCAAACGAACTGATCCCCACGAACAGATCAAAGAAAGCACTCAGAAATCCGACCACCGAACCCCGCTCGCCATCCGGAGTCTGCCGCAGCACGGTCGAGGCTACCGAAGACCAAGGGAATGAAAATCCGAATCCGAGCAGCGCCGTAGCCAGCACCGCGCCCATCGGACCCGGCCCCTTGGCAATCGCAATCAGCCCGAACGCCATCAGCGTAATGCCGCCGTAATACGTGATGCCGGGATTGATCCGGTCCGGCAATCCACCAAGAAAGAATCGCGAGAGCAGAATCGCCAGCGCGTAGGCGGAAAACGCCGTGGGCCCCGCGTTTCCGTATCGCGCCAGGTGCAGAATCAGAAAGCCCGCCACCACCGGATAGTGCACATTCACGAATCCCACGGCCACTCCCGGCGCCAGCAGCGATACCGGCATCAGACGGCGCCGCGGAGGATGATCCTCCGGACGGTAGTCTTCGGCAATATAGAACAGAATGGCGCAAGCGGCCAGCGCCGCGCCAACCTGCATCATGGCGGCGTGTTCGAACGTTCCAAGCCACTGCCCCACCACGGGGCCCGCCGAAATCCCTCCCCAGATGCCGCTGCTCAGGTATCCGAGCGCCTGCCCGCTGCGCTCGATTCCCGCCATCTCCACCACCCATGCCGCCGCCCCCGTATACAGGCACGCCTCTCCGAACCCTTGCAGCATGCGCCCGAGATAAGCGCCGAGAATTCCGAGCGGCAGCAGGTAGATCCCGCCCGCCACCGAGCAACTGAACAATCCCGTGAGAAAAGCCACCTTCCGCCCCCGCCGGTCAGCGAGCGGCCCTGAAAACAACCGGCTCACCAGCGCGATGAAGGAAAAACTTCCGATGACGAAGCCCACCGTCTGATCCGATCCGCCGAGATCGTGGCGGACATGCGGCGCAATGCTGGGAAGCACGGTTCCGATGCCAAGGAACCCGAGAAAAGTCGCTCCGATCAACAACCAGAATTGCGCGCGAAACCCCTGCGCAGCACATAAACCCATTAATTCTTATCTTACTCTACTCGTCCGCCGAGTCATCGATCTCCGCGCCGCGGTCAGGTTGGGTCTTCGGATGGGGGCTGAACAGTTGAGGCTGGCGTTACCGCGGCACTGACCCCAGTCTGTTATGCGGAACGCCGGATGGGAACGAAGCGGATTTCCACCCGCTTGTTCAGAGCCGCCCCGATGCGGCGGAGCATCGCCAGGGAATGCCCTTCGTAGTCCGCGTCCTCCAGGCGGCAGATTACTGACGCGGTCGTGCCGATCAACTTGCCGAGTTGGGCTTGTGTCAGCCCTGCCTTGGTCCGCAATTCGAGAATCTTGCGCTTGTCCTTTGTCTTTACAGGGAGCGCCGCAATCCGTTCCAGGAATGGGCATGATCCGTCTTCTTCGCGGTAAAGGACGACGGCCGTTCTCGGCATCCAGCCTATTCGCAAACTTGCGAAAACACAAGAGCCGCCGAAAGTGGGCGCATTCGAACTTGCAACCCTCGGCTACAATCACAAGAACATGAAGCTGACCATCTGCCTGCTCTGCTTCGCCGCCTTGC
>JADLBG010000138.1 GCA_020847895.1 Bryobacterales bacterium | reverse complement strand
CGAGCCGTCGTAATAGTGAACCCCAACCAGTTCGTAAAACCTCTCCGCTGCCCGCGGAGCCCACTCCTTCTTCACCTCGATGACGATGTCGCCTTTACCCGTCTCGAGCTTCACTCGATACGTATCCGGCATCGGTGCTTGCTTCGGGGCCTTGGCCGCCTTATTGGCCTCCGGCGCTCCGCCGCAGCCGGCAAGGCAGAGCGCGATCACCACCATCCAACTACTTCGCATCGCGCCAATTGTCTCCTGTTCCCACCTCCACCAGCAGCGGTACCTTCATCTCCCGCACGCTCTCCATCTCCGTTTTCACAAGCTTCGCGGCTTCTTCCACCTCTTCCGTGGGTGATTCCAGTACCAGTTCGTCGTGCACCTGCAGCAGCAGGCGTGTCTGCCATCCTTTCTCTTCCATCCGCCGGTCGATTCGCAGCATCGCCATCTTGATCAGGTCCGCCGCTCCGCCCTGCATGGGCGTGTTCACCGCCGTGCGTTCCGCGAATCCCCGCGCGCTCGGATTGCGGCTGTGCATGTCCGGAATCGGACGCTCGCGCCCGAACATAGTCCTCGAAACACCCGTCCGCCGCACTTCCGCGATGGTCTCATCGATGAAGACCTTCACCCCCTTGTAGCGCTCGAAGTAATTCAGAATGTAAAGCTCCGCCTGCTGGCGCGAGATGCCGAGCTGCGTCGATAGCCCGAAGGGCGTCTGCCCATACACAATCCCGAAATTGACCGCCTTCGCCATCCGCCGCATGTCCGCCGTCATCTGCTCCGGCTTCACCCCGAACACTTCGCACGCCGTCCGCGTGTGGATGTCCTGCCCGGAACGGAAGGCGTCCAGCAGAACAGGGTCTTCGGAAAGGTGGGCGAGCAGCCGCAGTTCGATCTGCGAATAGTCCGCCACCAGCATCTTCCAGCCTTCGCGCGGCACGAACGCCGCGCGAATTTCCCGCCCCAACTCCGTGCGGATGGGAATGTTTTGCAGATTCGGATCGGAGCTCGACAGGCGGCCCGTGGCCGCCCCCGTCTGGTGAAACGAGGTGTGCAGCCTGCCGGTGGCCGGATCAATCCGTTGGGGCAGCGCATCGACATAGGTCCCCTTCAACTTCGCAAGCTGCCGGTAGTCTAGCACCTTCCGCGCAATGGGGTACCCCTCCGCCAGGTCCTCCAGCACATCCGCCGCCGTCGAAACCTGCTTCCCCTTGCCGTACTTCACCGGCGTCGGAAGACCCATCTCTTCAAACAACACCTTGCCCAGTTGCTGCGGAGAGTTGATGTTGAACGGATGCCCCGCCATCTCGTGGATTTCCGCGG
Source organism: Bryobacterales bacterium (assembly GCA_020847895.1). Classification (GTDB taxonomy): domain Bacteria; phylum Acidobacteriota; class Terriglobia; order Bryobacterales; family Bryobacteraceae; genus CADEFT01. Next base: position 2,549 of record JADLBG010000138.1, on the reverse strand, counting down.
TCAGCCTCTGGATTTCCGTGTCCATCCGCCCCGACAGCCGCCCGAGCTGCGCGGTTTCAATGCGGATGCCGATCGTCTCCATCCGCGCCAGCACTCTCGTGAACGGCATCTCCACTTCTCTATACAGCCTCTCCAGTTCGGGCTTCGCCGCCAACTGCCCGCCCATCAACTCCCCGAGCGCCACCATGCATCCCGCCTGCTGCTCCACCGCGCCGCTCAACCGCCGGTCCAGATAGCGCTCCGAGAGCTTTCCGAGATTCGTCGCCGAGGGGTCCGGATTCAGAAGAAACGCCTCCAGCATGATGTCCCGCTCCACCCCGGCGGCGGAGAGCCGGTGTCTCGGCAGCGCCATCTGCAGCGACTTCCAATCATGCGTAATCTTCGGCAGCCCGGCATTCCCCAGCATCGCCTCGGCCTGCGGAAAATGCCGCTCCGGAACGGCCCTCCCTTTTCTTGCCTCTTGCGCAATACCGAGCATTGACTCGAGCGACAACTCCCCTTCGGCAGCCTCTGACAGAGCAATCCCAACGGGCTTCCGCGGGTCCATTCCTTCCAGCCACCGGGCAACCGATTCCGCCCCCTCCAGCACTCCCCAGTCCCCCGCCGAGTCCGCCTCCGCGGGCCCCAGTTCCTTGAGCAGGCTGAAGAACTCCAGTTCCCGGTAGAGCGATCGCAGCCGTTCCTCGTCGGGAACCTGCACCGCCCAGTCCTCCAGCTTCCATTCCACGGGCACGGACGTGTCGATGGTTGCCAGCTTCTTGCTCAACAGAATCTGCTCCGTATGATTCAGCAGGCTTTCCCTCTGGGTTCGCTTCGTGATTTCACCCGCGTGCGCGATCGCCTCCTCGACACTCCCGTACCGGTTGACGATCTCCTTGGCCCCCTTGTCCCCAATCCCCGGAGCCCCCGGGATGTTGTCAATCGCATCCCCCTTGAGCGCCAGCAGGTCCGGAATCTGGCGCGGGGTCACTCCCATGAACTCGGTCGCCCCGCCTGTGTCGTAGATCGCATCGTCCTTCATCGGGTTCAGCATCCGCACATGCTGGTTCACCAGTTGCAGCATGTCCTTATCGCTCGACACAATCACCACTTCCACGCCTTGGCTGGCCGCCGCTTTGGCAATCGCGCCGATCACGTCATCGGCTTCGAACCCCTCCGATTGCAGCACCGCGATCCGCTGTGCGTCCAGAATCCGGCGTATATAGGGGATCTGCTCGCCAAGGTCGGGAGGCATCTCCGTACGGTTGGCCTTGTACTCCGCGAAAGACTCTTCACGGAACGTCTTTCCCACACTCTCGAATACCGCCACGATGTAATCCGGCTTGTGCGCCGTTGTAAGCCGCCGCACCATGTTGTGAAAAATGTACACCGCTTCCGTCGAAAGCCCGCCCGAGGTGCGCATCGGAGGCGCCGGCGTTCGCGCCCGCGCGTGATAGGCGCGAAAGATGAATCCGAAGCTGTCAATAAGGAAAAGCCGGGGCGCGGGCATGACCCCCCTATGATACCCCAGAGGCGTAGCGGACACACCGCGAAGCTTGAATTGTGGTAAAAATGATACACGTGACAAGCGTAACTTGTTGTGACATAATCACTTCCTTGGGCCCCGGAGGCTTTTTTGCGTTTTGAAACCACCGTCCAGCGCCCTGTCGACGCAGAGGGGATTGGGCTGCATCATGGTGTTCCGGTTCGCATTCGGATTCTGCCCGCCCCCCCGATGACGGGGATCGTTTTCCTTCGCACGGATCTCGAACGTTTCGCCATCCCCGCCAGTTGGCGCCACGTGGCCCGAGTGAGCTACGCCACCAGCCTCATGCGCCAGGGTGTGCTCATCTCCACCACCGAACACCTCCTCAGTGTCTTCTACAGCATGGGCATTGACAACGCCTATGTCGAGATCGATAACCTCGAAGTGCCCATCCTTGACGGCAGCGGCGAGCCATTCGTGCGCCTCATTCAGGAAGCGGGGATCCGCGTCTTTCGCCGCCGTAAGCGCTACCTGCGCATCCGCCGCGAAGTCACGGTCGAGGCCAAAGGCAAGCGCATTTCCATCCTCCCCGCCGATGGTTTCTTCCTCTCCTGCCAGATCTATTTTGACCATCCCCTCGTCGGCCATCAAACGCTCGAAATGGAACTAACCCCGGAAGCATACGCGGACGATATCGCCCCGGCGCGCACGTTCGGCTTTTCCTGGGAACTCGACGCCATGCGCGACATGGGGCTCATCCGCGGCGCAAACCTCGAGAATGCCGTCTGCTTCGAACCCGGCGGTGTAATGAATCCCGGCGGCATGCGCTACCCCGACGAGCCCTGCCGGCATAAAGCCCTCGACCTCATTGGCGACCTCGCGCTCATCGGCAAACCCCTGCTGGGGCACGTCATCGCCCAACGCGCGGGCCACGCCATGCACACCGCCCTGGTGGCCAAGATCATGTCCGATCCTTCCTTATACGAATTGATCACCTACGATCAACTCGCCATGAAAGCCGCTCACGTCGTGGCCTGACAATCGCCCGCCTCGTCCCTATGCGGCGCCTCCCGAACCTGCTCTG
>JADLBG010000137.1 GCA_020847895.1 Bryobacterales bacterium | reverse complement strand
TCTGCCGCACTTCGTACGTGGCGTTCCTCACGCCCTTCGCCGAAGGAACCATGATCTCCGTGAGGATCTCATTGGCCGCCAGCGTCGTCTCCCGGCTGTTGTTGTCCCTCGGGATGGTGTAAAGCTGCTCCACCGGAACCTCGCGGCTGCCGCTTGGACCGGTCAGCTTCACCTTGGCCCCCAAGGCAATCAGCGCCGGAGCGAGGCTCGAGGGGTTCACGTAGTAAGCCGGCGGCTGCGGGAAGATGGCATGATACTTGTTCTCACCTTCCGGGATCAGGCTGGCGCCGTTCTCCATCCCGAGCAGGCCGAAGCCTTGCCGGAAATACCAGCAGCGAGGCCGCTGGCACAGATCGCCGCCCACCGTCCCCATGTTGCGTATCTGCGGACTGGTAATCCCCAGCGCGGCGTGAACCAGCGACGGGTATTCGCCCCTCACCGCCGAGCTCTCCGCAAGTTCGTCAATCGTCACCGTGGCGCCGATGCGAATGCCGCCTCCGGCTTTGCGAATGCCGCCGAGTTCCTTGATCCCCTTGATGTTCACCACCCGTTTGGGTGTGTGAAGATACTCCTTCATCAGGCTGATCAGGTCCGTGCCCCCGGCCAGCACGTCTGTTTCTCCCCAGTTGGAGGAAAGCATGTCGACCGCTTCCTTAACCGAGGTGGGACTAGCGTATTCGAAGGCTTGCATGGCTTACGCGCTCCTCCTTTCTTCGAGAGCTTTGAGAACACGATCGGGAGTCATCGGAACCATCGGCACGCGCACGCCGATAGCATTGGCGACAGCGTTCGAGGTGGCCGCGATCCCGGCGACGGTCGGCGGTTCGCCCATCCCGATCACCCCGCGCTTGTCATTCTCTTCGCGGATGTCCAGGTGGACGATAATATCGCCGATATCGCCGATGCCGGCGAGTTTATAAAACTCCATGTCGGGGTTCATCACCCGTCCGGTCTTGGCGTCCATGATGCGTTCTTCCATCAGCGCGCCGCAAATCGACATGATGCACGCACCCATCACCTGGCTTTCCGCAAGACGCGGATTGACGATCAGTCCGCAGTCCTGGACGGCGATCAGCCGGTTCATCCTGACGACGCCGGTTTCCACGTCCACCGATACATCGGCAATCTGCACTCCGGCGACACCCTGCGTGTTGAGGCCGCGCGGGTTGCGCGGGTTGTTCTGCCCGGTTTCGACAACGCTCTGCACGCCGAGTTTCTTGCAGGCGGCAGCCCAGGTGAGCGACTTCGAGCTGTCGCCCTTCACCATGATCTTGCCGTCCGCGGCTTCGAGCTTATCCGGCGTCGCGCCGAGCGAAGGCGCCACCTTCTCGAACAGCTTCTCGAGTGCGTTCATCGTCGCGATGCGAGTGGAACTCGAGACGCCGCCCACGGTGGTGGATCCGCCCGAGCCGTTCGAGGGAGGATACGAGTTGTCCCCGATCCTTACTTTCACGGCCGTGTGCGGAAGCCCCAATGTCTCCCCGGCCACCTGCGAGATAACCGTCCGCGTACCCGTCCCCAGGTCCTGGCTGCCGAGTTCGACTTCCACTGACCCATCGGGATGGATCGTCGCCTGGCAGGTGGACTGATGTCCGGCGCCGCCCCACGTCGAGATGCCGACGCCCATGCCGTGCTTGATGTTGCCCGCCCCGGAGTCTCCGCGCCGGTGCCACCGCTTGCTCCACTCCGCCAGTTCGGCCGCCTTCTTCAACTGGTAAAGGTAGGTTTCGCGCCGCGCTTCCGGAGCATAGCCGATGTTCTTAGCGAACACCTCCAGCGGATCCATGCCGAGTTTGGCGGCCAGATCCTCAATCGCCGAGCAGGTCAGAAACGATGCCTGCGGAGGGTTCGGAGCGCGCCAGGCCCGCAGCGGGCCGCAGTTGGTCTGCACGGCGGTGTGATTCAGCCGCTTGTTCGGAATGTCGGTGAGCACGTACGGAATCGGCGGAAGTCCGCCGCCCGCCATGCCTCCGGTCGACCACGAGGTGGATTCCCACGCCGTGATGGTGCCGTCTTTCTTCGCGGCCAGCTTGATCTTGGCGAAGTCCGACGGACGGTTTCCGGCAATGCTCAATTCCACCGGCCGATCGAGAAAGCCCTTCACGGGGCGTCCCCCCGCGGCCTTGGAAAGGTGCGCGCCTTCCACTCCCCAGCGGTCCGAGCCGAACTTGCTGCCGAAGCCGCCGCCGATGTGATCCTGATGAACCTTGATGTTCGTTGCCGGCACTTCGATGGCCTTCGCGAGGTCCGGGCCGATCCCGGTTACGTTCTGCGTGGATGGCCAGTAGTGAATGACATCGCCCTTCCACTCCACCACCTGCCCGTGCGGCTCCAGGCAGCAATGGGTGAGCACCGGAATTCCATACTGGCCTTCGCTCGTCACTTCCGCTTCCTTGAAAGCCTTGTCCGGGTCGCCCGTCACCTGTTCGCCCGCCGGCTTGGCGCGATTGCCCACCTTGGTGAGATCGTCCTCTTTCACCACGTGATCGAGAACTTCGTAATCCACCTTGATGAGCCGCACCGCGTCGCGAGCCGCCTCTTCAGACGTCGCCGCAACCACGGCGATCTCCTGCCCTGCCCAAAGCACTTCTTGCCCGGCGGGAACAATTACCCGGACGTTCTGCACCCCGGAGAGTTTCTCTGCCGCGCTCGTGTCGATGCCTCGAATCTTCGCGTGCGCGTGGGGACAGGTGAGCAACGCCGATTGCAGCATCCCCGGCCGGTTCACGTCCGAATTGTACTTGGCGTGGCCGGTGGCCTTATCAATGCCGTCCAGACGGGTATAGCGCTTCCCCATCTGCCGGCGCGTATTCATCGGGGGCCAACTGTAGTTAGGCATTCTTTCCTCCCTTCATGGCCTTGGCGGCTTCCAGCACGGCCTTGCGAACTCCCATGTAGGTGCCGCAGCGGCAGAGATTGCCTCCCAATCCTCTCATCACCTGTGCCTCGGTCGGGTTCGGATTGCGGTCGAGCAATGCTTTGGCGGCGGTGACGAATCCCGGCGTGCAATATCCGCACTGCTGGGCATCATGGTTCACAAACGCGGCGCTGACGGGGTGCGGCTTCGAGGGACTCGTGAACCCCTCGATGGTGGTAATCTGCCTGCCTTGCGCGTCAATCGCAAGCACTGTGCAGGAATAGACCACCTTGCCGTTGACGATCATGCTGCATGCGCCGCACGTGCCCCGGTCGCACACGCGCTTCGCGCCCGTGATGTCGAGGTGGTTGCGGCAAGCATCGAGCAGCGTGACGCGAGGCTCGATGTTCAGCTTGTGCTCCTTGCCATTGATGTTGAGCGTAACCGGCACGGCGCCGGGCCCTGCTGCTTTCGAGCCTGCGCCCTGTGCGGCTTGAGCTTCTTCTTCGGTGATGAGGGCGCTTCCAAGCGCGCCGCTGGTGACACCAACGCCCCGGAAGAACCCGCGGCGTGAGAACCCACCTTTGAGATGTGTTTTCTCATCCAGTTCATCGTCGTGATTACTCACTGAGACACCGTCCTTTCGTGTCCATATTTATTTCAACTCGGAGGCCGTGTGGCCGTCGGCGGGGCGCCTTGCGGCCTACGCGGCCAAGGAAACTCTTTGAGTGCCCGAAGAGGGTACGAATCGACTTGAATATATCAGATGACGGCGGAGAGTCACAAGGTTACACTGCTGAGTGTTACACTGCTGATCCGCTGTCGAACGGAGGAGTCTGGGCTAAGATGGGCTCCGTGCCCAACCTGATGCCCCAAGCGCCGGCCCTGCCCTTCGACGAGTTCACAACAGAGCGCCTGCAACCACAGGACCGCTTCCGCGCCTGGCGCGAAAGTATTTCTGTCCTGTACGATGTCTGGCAAACAAAGGAAAGTGGAGCCGGGGATTTTCACGCCTCGCTCCGCGCCTATCTCCTCGGCGGCATCATCGTATCCGAGGTCGGCTTCGACGCGCAGATCCTTGTGCGGGACCGGCCCCGGCTGTCCGCCGATGGAATCGATCATTACCTCGTGGTGCTCCACGAGTCCTGCTTCGTCATGGACTGCCCGGAACGAGTGCGCACGGGTGACGTGCAGGTTCTGGACCTCGCGCGCCCCTATATGGCGCAGACCGGAAAATCCAGAGGCATCGCGGTCATGGTACCGCGCGAAGCAATGCGCCCTCTGCTGCCGGGGGACATAACGCTCCATGACTGTACCCTCGGCCGGGAAACCGCGCCCGGGCGCATCCTGGGGGAGTACATGCGGCTGCTATTGAGACAGGCGCCCGGCGTGCATCCGGCTGAGTCGCGCACGGTGGCCCACGCAACTGCGGCGATGATCGCCGCCTGCCTCCATCCCGCCGCCGAAGCAATGGGACGCGCGCGCGACCCGATCAGCCGCACACAACTGGCGCGAGCAAAGCAATTCATTGAACGCCACCTGCACTCGCGGACCTTGTGTCCTGACGGGATCAGCCGCGCGCTGCGCTTGCCGCGAAACCGCCTCTATGCGCTGTTCGAGCCGGAGGGAGGCGTCTGCCGCTACATCTGGAATCGCCGGTTGGCCCGCGCTTACCGGGATCTGCGCGACCCCTCATCCCGGCGCCGCGGGATCGCGGAGATCGCCTACCGGTGGGGCTTCTCGAGCGCCGCGCACTTCAGCCGGGTCTTTCGCAAGACCTACGGCCTCAGCCCCAGCGATGCGTGCGCCGGATTTCCCGCGGCTACGGCCGGGATCGCCAATGGCTCAGCCCCCCACGGACCCGGAGAAAGGTATCAGGATTGGATCCGCCGGCTCACAATATTCTAAAGTCTCCGGCAGCCGGTCAAGCAAACCGGTACGGACAGTCAATCCGGCCACCCTATAATAACTCAAGCATTTTCATTGATCTTGCTTCAAGGGAGGATCGCCAGGCCATGAAGATTCTTGGCGTCATGTTGTTGGTAGCTGTCTCCGCCGGCGCAGGCACTCTGGTGTCCAACGTAAATCCCAATGGGGTCGCGAACTGTACAATCCTGGCTCAAAATTGCACCGGGACTACCGTCGGTCCGCAGTTCACTATCACCCTGCCGTGGGTCGTCACGTTTGTCGCAACGTACCAGAACGACGGCTACGGCAGTTCCGGACAGACACCCGGACCAATCGGCTTCATCGACGTTTCGGATAACACAATCTTTTCCTGGGCGCCCGATCCTTCCTCAACGGCGGCTTACTGGTTGGCGCACCTGAATGCCGTGCTTCCACCCGGGACCTACCGCGTGTGGAGTTCAAACCCAACGAGTTGGTCATATAACACGGCTACCGGATTTGCCGATTCGGGCTCTACGCAGCACATTGGCATGGCGCAGGCCGAAGGCGAACCGGTCCCGGAGCCCGGTTCCCTGCTACTGCTCAGTGCCGGTCTCCTGGCGCTGAGCATCCGCCGCTACCGGGCCTGACACCGCGCCGGTATTCCCCCCGGCAGGTTTTCCCGTTGAACTACTCGGCCCGCAATGCCTCCATCAGCGGACTCCGCATCGCCGCCTTCACCGCCATCACCGAAGCGAACAGCCCCGTCATTCCCACTGCCGCCACCATGCCCGCCATGCCCAGCAAAGGTAATTTGCCGCCTCGCTCCATCACCGCCGGCATAATCGCCAGACCTGCGCAGAGAGTGCCTATCGCCAGCCCGCCCGCCAGAAGCAGAACATTCTCCGCCAGCACCAACGCCGCCAGTTGGGATGGTTGATACCCCACTGCCCGCAGCAGCGCCAGTTCCTTGCGCCGTTCCAATACGTTCCGTAAGAGCACAGCCGCCAGCCCTGCCGTGCCCAGCAACAACCCGAGCCCCCCCAGAGCCTGAAACGTCGAAAGGTATGCGTTTTCCACCTTGTGATATTCCGCCAGGCGCTCCGCCGTCGATTGCAGATCGAGGCCATAATCGCTCAGCCGCTCCTCCATCATGGAAGCCACTTCCCGCGCCTTGCCGGCCGGCGCCTCCACCAGGAACATCCGGAAGCCTTGCTGTTCCGGAAACGCCTTTGCGAAATCCGCCTCCCGAATGACCACCTCGCTTTGGAAGATGCTGTCGTGAATGGTTCCCGCAATCACCAGCCGCACCGGCTTCCCTTCGCCGCCCTCCAGCGCAATCTCATCCCCTACTTTCCTGTGCAGCACATACTCGAGTGAGTTCGCGTCCGCAAACGCGGCGATCTGTCCCGCCTTTGGCGCGATCTTTTCCGCGCTCAGCGGCATCCGGAACAGCGCCTCATCGGGCAGAGCCAGTACGCGCGGATTCCGCGGCTGGTAGAGGGTCAGGCAACTGGCATCGTCCCCGGGCCGCATCCGCAGCGGCACGATACGCACCCCGGCAAACAGTCTTTCGGCGTCGTCCGGAAATCCCAACTCCTGCCGGCCGGAAGCGGTCCCGGGATTGTAGATCAACGGCAGCACGGACTCGCCCACCAGCGCGAACCCTCCCGCCCCCGGCGGCGCCGCTCCGGAGCCCTCCTGCCGGAACGCGGACAAAGCAATGATCAGGAACGTCGCAAATCCGATCAGCGCCATCGAAAGCACACTCCGCCCCGGACGGTACGTGGCATTGCGCAGCCCCAGCCTCCACACCGTCTCCGGATTCACCACTCCCCGGCTCAGCCACACTCTCTCGTAAGCCAAGGCTGCAATCAGAAACATCGCGCCCGCGCCGAAGAATCCTCCCGCGGCATCCATTTTCCCCGCCACCGATGCGCCCAACATACCCGCGCCCGGAATCCCGCAACTCACCGCCAGCCACTTCGCCCACAACGGACCCGCCGTGGAGGATGCGCCCGTCTCTCCTGCCCCTTCGAGCAGCGCCCGCGGCGAAGGTTTCCGCAACCCGCGCGCCGTCAGCCACACCACCACCAGGGCAGTCGCCAACCCGCCGAGAGCGCCGCCCGCCAGCGCCTCCGCGCCCACATGAAGCCGCAGTAACTTCGTCCCTACCGCGTCCATCCACCACGTCCGCAACCCGTATAACACGAGGCCCGCGTAGAGCGCAGCCGCCATGGCGCCCACCGCCGACCCGATCCCGGCAAGCGCCAACCCCTCCCGCAACAACATGTACCCGATTTGTTTTACGGAAAAGCCCACTGCCCGCAACAACCCCGCTTCCCGATAGCGCTGCTCTACCCCCAACCGGAAGAACAACCCCACCAGCAGCAGCGCCGAAACCACGAGGAAGAAACTGAAGTACAGGAAATACTCGCCAAAGTCCGTCGATCCCGCCGCGGCGGATAGCCCCTCCTGCCGCACCGGGGCCGCCATCACACCCATCGCCGCGGGTGTCAGTTTCCGGCGCAAGGACTGTTCGAACCTTGCCCGCAGAGCTTCCAGATCTCCATCCGCCGGAGCCACAATGCGCAGAGATGTCAGTTTCCCGAAGCGCGTCCCCCATAGAGCCTGCCCCTCTTGTAAAGAAACGAACGCCTTCGGCGTGGTGCGGTAATTGTCCCAGTAATCTTCATCCCGCTTCCGGATCTTGCCAAGATCCATGGGAAAAGGCGGATCCCAGTCATGAATCGTCTTTGCTTCTGTGATTCCGGGGTACTCGGGAGTGTAGTCGCGATCCGCCGCCGCTCCCCGAATCGGAGTGATCGCGGAGACTTTCATCCGCGTCCGCGCGGTGGAGAGGCGCCCTTCAGGCAGCCAGACGTAATACTCCATCTCCAATGTGTCGCCGGGCTTTGCCCGCAACTCGCGCGCCGCCCAGTCATTCAACACCACGCCCTCTTGCCCGCCCACAAGTTTGAGATCGAGCGCCGTCACCAGCGAGTAGGGCAATTCGCGTCCGCCCGCCTGCATCGAGTTCACCAGGTAAGTGAGCACCGGTTGAACCGTGAGATTCAATTCCCTTGCCGCCGCCTCCCCTGCCGCCGCAAGAGAGTCATTCACCACCATGCTTGCCGTCTCCACCGACAACTGCCGGACATCGGAGAGCGCCTTCACCCGCACACCCAGATCCTCGAGCGTCGCCCTCTGCCGCACCAACTGCGACAACCGCCCCGCCGGCAGCACTCCGGAGGAAGAAAGCAGAATCACGTTCGCCTTCCCCGCCTGGCCTAATTCCCTCTGCAATCGCGCAAGCGAGACAAACACAGCCCGCACCCCTGCCTGGCTTGGACGCAAGGAGAACTCGCCCATCCCTTCTTCGGGAAGCACGCCTCCCGCTGTCAACCGCAGGGAACGCACCACGTCGTCCTTGCGCCCGTGCAGCGACTCGATCGGTATCTCGGATGGCTTGTCGAGCCGCAGCACCACGGCGTCACCCGGCTTGATCTCCATCTCTCCCGCAAGAGACGGGCTCACCAGCACGGTCCGCCCGGCCGGAGCCTCGCGCGCCAGATGCACCCCATGAAACTTCCAGAACCCGTCGTCCACTCCATACACAGCCACCTTCGCCGCACGCCCGCTGGCGGCGTGCGTAGCGATTCCCTCTATCGCAAACATGGGGTAGGCTCGCAATCCCGCTGCCCGCTGCGCCGCCAGTTCCCCCGCCAGCCCGGCACGAAACGGGTTCATCCCCGCCACGACATAATCCGTCTTCCCCAGGCGCCCCACCACCAGTTCGCGCAAGCTGCCGCGCACGGAATCCCCCACAAGCAGCGCTCCCGCAAGCACGGCGACGGCAGTGGCCACGCCGAAAATCACGGCGAGGTTTGTCCGCCAATGATACGTGAGGTTGCGCCAGAGAAGTGTCGATCGTCGCATCACCTCGCCTGCAAGCGCTGATCGCGCATCTCGTACCGCATCCCGAAGCGGTCCGCTACATCGCCGCTGTGCGTCACCACCACCAGCATCGTCTTCCCTTCGCTTTGCACACCAACCAGCAAATCCGCCACGGTCTCGGCCGATTTGCGGTCCAGATTGCCTGTCGGCTCGTCACATAACAGCAGCAGTGGTTCGCGAATCAGCGCCCTCGCCAGCGCGGCGCGCTGCTTCTCGCCGCCGGAAAGCTGCGCCGGCCGGTGATGCGCGCGCGCGGCAAGCCCCACCTGATCCAACAGTTTGTTGGCCCGCGTCATCACTCGTGCATCCGGCTTCCCATCCACCAGCACCGGGGTGAGCACGTTCTCCATCACCGAACATTGCGGCAGCAGGCAGTGGTCCTGGAAGAGAAATCCGATCCTCCGGTTGCGGAACAGAGCCTGCCGGGACTCATTCATCGCGTATGGATTCTCGCCCTCGAGCGTCACCGTCCCCGATGTGGGAGCCTCGAGTGCGCCGAGAATGTAGAGCAGCGTACTCTTCCCGCTTCCCGAAGGCCCCATGATTGAAGCGGCTTCCCCACGCTGCAAGCACAAATCGATTCCCGCCAGAACCGGCAACTCCCCAGCTTCCGTCACATAGCTCTTCGAGATGTTCCTCGCTTCCAGCAAATTTTCATTCTACGCGCACTGCTTCCGTCCTGTTATGTTGTGTGTAGATGCGAATCCTGGTAATCGAAGACGAAAAGCGCATCGCGGACTTCCTGGGCCGTGGTCTGGAAAGCGCCGGCTATGCCGTCGATGTGGCGCACGACGGGCAAACCGGCCTCAATCTTTCCCACAACGCCGACTATGACCTGATCATCCTCGACCTGATGCTGCCCGACATGGACGGTCTCGACGTCCTCGAGAAGGTCCGCAACCGCAAGGTCTCCCCCCCTGTCCTTATCTTGAGCGCCCGCAATGCCGTCGATGATCGCGTCAAGGGCCTTGAACTCGGCGCGGATGACTACCTGGTCAAGCCCTTCGCCTTTGTCGAACTTCTTGCCCGCGTGCGCGCCCTGCTGCGCCGCGGTCAGCCCATCCCGGAACGGCTCCAGGTGGGCGACCTCGTGCTCGATTGCCTGCGGCGTAAAGTGGCCCGCGCCGGACAAAATGTCGATCTCGCCCCAAAGGAGTTCAGCATTCTCGAGTACATGATGCGCAATCCCGGCCGTCCCTTGAGCCGGACCATGATCGTCGAACACGTTTGGGACATGGATTATGACGGACTCACCAATATCGTCGACGTCTACATCCGTCACCTCCGCTCGAAGATCGACGAAGGCTACCAGACCCGCCTCATCCACACCGTCCGCGGAATCGGCTATATGCTCGACTTCCCGGAAAAGGCCGCCGAAAAACTCGCGGACCACTGAGGCTCTATGCGCACTCTGCTCCGGAAGCTCGGCTTTGTCCGCGGGTTGCGCTTCCGGCTTACCCTCACCAACAGCGTCTTCCTCATCGGATTGCTGGTTGCCATGGGATTCTTCTTCCGCGGAATTCTCAGCCGCATCCTCGATAATCAGATGCGCGATGTGCTCAATGAGGAGTGGGGCGCGGTCAAAGGCTACCTCGTCATTCACAAGCGCAAACCAGACTGGCGCTATGACCGCGAAGACGAGGAGGAGGCGTTCATTGTCCAACGCCTGCAGCGTGTCTTTCTGCTCGCCGATGCAAAGGGAGCCATCATCACCTCCTCGCAGCTCTATGACGACTTCGGCGTCATCTCCCGCGGGGAGATCCTCAAGGCCCTCGCCTCCAGGGAACCCTTCTGGCTCCTGCGTACCGCTTCCGACGGCGAAAAATTCCAGATTCGCGGCGGCGCCTTCGTCGACGACAACGACCAGACCTACTTCGTCGCCATCGGACGCACCCTCGGCTACAACGAAACCACCCTCAACCAGTTCACCAAAGATTACTTCCTGCTCCTGCCCCTGCTGATTCTCAGTGGAAGCCTTCTGGGATGGTTTGTCGCCGGACGCGCGCTTCGTCCGGTGAACGAACTCGCGCAAACCGCCGAGCGTATCACCGGCGCCAACCTCAACCTCCGCATTCCCCCTCGCCATTCCGGCGACGAACTCGACAACCTCATCAGCACCTTCAACAAGATGGTGGAACGCCTGGAAAGTTCCTTCATCATGACGCGCCAGTTCAACACCGACGTGTCTCACGAACTGCGTACACCCCTCACCGCCATCCGAGGGCAGCTCGAGGTTGCCCTCTTTACCGCGACCCGCGCGGAACAATACCGCGAGGCCATCATCTATGCCCTCGAGGACGTCGACCGCCTCTCGCAAACCGTCAAAGCCATGCTCCTCCTCTCCCAGGCCGAATCCGGACAGTTGGCCCTCCAACGTTCCACCCTCGATTTCAGCGCCGTCGTCGAAGATATCGTCGATCAATTCCAGATCCCCGCCGAAGCCGCCGAGCTTCATCTGAGTTGCGATCTCCCCGGTCCGGCCAACATCGAGGCGGACCGCGTCCAGATCGAGCGCATGATCTCCAACCTGCTCTCCAACGCCGTCAAATACACACCCAAGGGCGGCAGCGTCACCGCCCGCGTCCGCGCCAATGGCTCCACGGTGATGTTTGAAGTGGAGGATACCGGCGTCGGCATCTCCCCAAGCCATCTCCCCCACATCTTCGACCGCCTCTACCGTGTGCCCGGTGCTTCGAAAGAAGTGCAGGGACTCGGCCTCGGGCTCAGTTTTGTCGCCTGGATCGTAAAAGCCCACGGTGGCTCCATCGATGTCGACAGCCAGCCCGGCGTCGGCACCAGGTTCACCATTACACTCCCGGTAGCGGCATCCCCCGTTGCCGCGGCGCCTTCGCTTATCGAACCGGCGCCAACGCCCTCCGCGCCGGCGGCGCAGTCGTCAACCGGAATCCTCACGCGGATGTGACACTCGTTTTCCAAACCCCGGCTGCGAACCCGCTCTCCTCAATGCTAGCCTAGCCTGAGGGTTTCTTCACTATGTCCAGTCAAGCTACTTACGAAGACGTCAACCTGATCCTTCGCCTCTACGAACTGCGCCGCGAGGACAAGCTGCGGGAAGCCCGCCAGTGGTTCGCCGGCATGTTCCGCCCCGTCAGCACTCTCGAGGAGTTCAACAAAGCCTGCCCTCCCGGCTCCGGCCAGAACGCCAACTTCCGCATGGTCACCAGCTATTGGGAAATGGCCGCCAGCTTCGTCACCGCCGGGGTTCTCAATGAACGCCTCTTCTTCCAATCCGCCGGCGAACTTCTACTCACCTGGGAAAAAATCCGCCCCTTCGTTCCCGTTCTCCGCCAGGCGAGAAAGAACTCCCGCCTCTATCTCAACATGGAAACTGTCGCCGGACGCATGGCGGAATACATGAATCACGAATCCCCCGAATCTTTCGATACCTTCGCCGAAATGGTTCGCAATATGGCCCGCTGAGTATGCGCCGCGAAGATGAATTCTTCGGCGATCAGGACCTCTCTCTCGTCTACATCGCCAGGAAGCTCAAGGAAGCGCTGGCCGTGGAAACCCTGCTGACCCGCGCCGAATATGACTATTTTGTCGAACCCGATCGCTATCGCGGCGGCGTCATCTTCCAGACCGAACGCGTCGGGGCGTTCTTCTACGTCGCGCCCGAACGCGAGTCACAGGTCCGCGAGTACCTTGCCGCCAATGGCTATCCCCCCTGGCAACCCGCATGATCGTCACCCACACTCTCTCCAAAGCTCAGTTCTCCCAGGAAAAAATGGGAAATGTCACCATCGGAGCGGGTGAGAATCTCTATGCGGGGCTCAACTGCTTCGAACCGGGACAGGAGCACAAAGCGCACACGCACGCCGGTCAGGATAAGCTCTATGTCGTCCTCGATGGCAGCGGCGAAGTCACGGTTGGCGAGGAAACCGCCGTCGTCTCCGCGGGAGACGTCATTCTCGCTCCAGCCGGTGTGCCGCACTCCATGCGAAATCCCGGACCGCGCCGCCTCACGGTCCTCATCGTCTTCGCCCCTCCACCCACGAAGGCCTGAAGACCTATCGCGGCGTCTTCACAAAGTACTTGTCCGCCAGCGCCGGCTCGTATTCCACGGCTTTCTGCCAGCAGGCATTCGCTTCCGCCTCGTCTCCCATTGCCCGCAGTGCGTGACCGAGATTGATCAATGCCTCTGAAAACTGCGGCTTCTGGCTCAATGCCTGACGGTAGTATTCCGTCGCCCCTTCGTGCTCTCCGGACTTCTGCCGCAGCAACCCGATATGATACAAAAGTTCCGCCGTACTCTCTCCCAGTTGGGCCAGCCTCCCCGCCATCTCCTCGGCCCGTTCCAATTCACCGCATTCAATTGCCAGATGCGCCTGCCCGCGCAACACTTCTTTGTTCTCCGGTTCCACCACCAGCGCCATGTCGAAGGCCTGGCTTGCCCCTTCCCGGTCCCCTTCGTGCCAGTAGGCGACACCCAGATTCACCCACGCGTCGGCCCAATCGCTGCGAATGCCTGTAGAATGTTCCAGCGCCTCCGCGCTCGCTTTCCAGTTCCCCCGCTCCGCGCGCATGTTCCCCAGTCGGAACCAAGCCTCCGCCGAATCCGGCGATACCTTCACCAGCCGCTGATAGACCTTCTCCGCATCGGTCCAATTGCCCCGCTGCTCATGCCCGATCGCAAGGCTCCACAGCGGACCCGCCTGGTCGGGAGCCGCCTGGACGGCCTTTTCGTACGCCTTTCGCGCCGCTTCCCAATCCCCCTTCTGCTCCAGCACTGCTCCCAGGCACGAGTGCACGCTTTTGTGGTCCGGCTTTAGCTCCGCGGCCCGCGCGAACGCCTTTGCCGCTGCTTCCAGATGGTTCAGCCGGTGCTGGGCCACTCCCAGGTTGAACCATGCCTCCATCATCTCCGGTTCGAGGTCAGCCAGATCGCCGCTGTACAAAGCCGCGTTTTCCCAATCCCCATTCGCCAGAGCTACCGTCGCCATGCCTTCCAACACCGGCCGGGATTTAGGACGAATCCGTTGCAGCCGTTCGCAGTATTCCTTCAGATTGCCCGTGTCGCGCCTCGCCACCCCGATGGCAATCAGGTTCACCAGCACCTCTTCCGCATTGGGATTGCGCTGCAACAACCGCCGGTAGATATCCGCCGCCTGGTCGAACTGCCACAGCAACTGCAGCGCTACCGCCTTCCCGAACAGCGCCGTCGGATTGCTCGCGTCCCGGTTCAAGCACTGCTCGAAAGTCTCCTGCGCCTGCTTCGGCTTCTTCATGTGAAGCAGACACACCCCAAGCGCCAGGCGCGGCTCGGCCCGCCCCGCGTCCAGCGACGCCGCCTTCTCGAAACACAGCGCCGCCTCTTTGTAGCGGCGCAGTTTTTCAAGACACAACCCTTGATTGAAGTGGGCTGTCTTGTGATCCGGCTCCGCCGCGGCTGCCCGCCCATAACTCGCCGCGGCCTCCTCATACAAATTCAGCTCAAACTGGATATGACCCATCGCGGAAAGGCATTCCGCCACGTATGCGGGTTCTTCCGCCCCGCGCGCCAGTTCCTCCAGCGCCTGCTCCGTCCGCCCCTCCAGGTGCCAGGTCACCGCCTTCACGAATGCCGGTGAGGATGCCGCCCGCTTCCTCCACTGAGGGTCCCCCTGCTCCAGCTTCAACAATGCCGGAATCAGTTCCTCGTCGACGAACCATATCCACTGGTCTTTGACTTCCTGCATTCTGCTGTCTCCCTCGCGAACTCACCGCTGAGCTGTCTTCTCCCTCAAGTGCCACATCTGTATGGAGCGAATCTCGCCCCGCTCTGCCCCCTCGTTCGCCACGCCAAACCCGCCCGCCGGCGTCTGCGCGTTCCGCCATTCGTCTACCGGTTTGTCCTGAATGGTCACCGTGAACCGCGAGCCCGCCACATCCGTGCGCACGCGGTAGACCATGCCCATCATCGTGGGAAACGGCAGCTTCTTGTCTTCGCTCTCCACCACCTTCCCGTCCTTCACCAGCGCCCGCGTGAAACGAATGTCCGGACTCGGCCCGCCCCGCAATTGCGCCACCTTCAACACCCAGTAGGCCTTCGTGTCGGTCGCCCGCACTACCCAACTCACCGCCTTGTATTCGATTTCCGCCTGAAACTCCACCCGATAGTCGGAAATCTGCATCGAAGGACGGTAAAAGCTGATCTGCCTCCAGCGCCTTCCCCGCTCATCGTTCGCCCAATCCGTTGACCATCCCGGCTCGCCCGTCACCATCCCGGTCGTTTCCACCACGCTCGCCGCTGCCTCCGGTTTCGCGCCCGCCGGCTTCGGCGAATCCCGCATGCTGAAATAGGCAACCACGCCTGCCACGGCAACAATCGCCAGCGCGATTCCCAACTTCGCGCCCAAACCCATTCCAGTCACCGGAGTAATCAGTTCCCTTGCCGGCTCCGCCGGCTCGGCAAGCCTCAATCCCGTGCTTTCTTTCTTGCCGGCCCTCACCTTCGGCTCTTCCGCCAGCCCCCCGAAACTGAAATGGGTTTCTGGTATGGGTACCGGCGCTGGCTCGGTCTGCTCGATGAGAACAGGTCCACCTTTCTCAGGCATTCCCATATCTGCTGGCATTTCTTCCGCGGATCTCGCCGATGCCAGTTCCGCCTGTATGTCCTCGCCAAGTTCCGCCGGCTCTTCAATCGGATCTTCCACCGTCTCCAAACGGGCTGTCCCCTGCTTGCGTTGGCGCTTGTTCCTCTTGCTTGTCGGGCTGTAGTGCCCGGGCTCTATTACAGACGCGGCAACCGGCGCGATCTCCTGCCCCACGCTCACCGCCGCCGCCACCTCCGGTTCCTTCGGCGCTTCTACGGCTGCTTCCGGCATGCCCAATGCCTCTCTGACCGGATCTGCCTCTGCCGGCGCCGCCGCCTCGACCGCCGGAGCCCCGGCCCCCTCCTCCTTCGCCTCTGCCGGCGTGGAATCCGCCGCGGCCGGCGCAACCCTCAACTCCGCTGGCGCATCCTCCACCGGCGCCGGCCCCGCTATCATCACCGGACGGAGCGGCTCCAGCGACAACGCGGGGATATGGATCCGCGATCCGCTGGGAACCATCGGCTCTGCCGCATGGGCCGGTTTCTTCAGCGGCGGAATGCGCAATGCGGGCTTTCCATAAGGCAGAACCCCGGCTCTTTCCTTCGGCGCCCAGTCCGGTTCGACGGCTCTCCCTTCCACCTCGGGAGCCGGCAGCAACAGCACCCTGCTGCTCAACTCTTGCGCCGGGCTCTCCGGCGGCTGATAGACCTCCAGCACATCCGCCGCCCTGTCCGCCGCCTCCGTGTTTCCCTCTTCGATTTCATCCCATTGGATCGGCCCGAATACGAATTCGCCCGCCGTCTGATCTTCTTCTTCCGCCAGCAGGGCGCCTACGTTCACCACCCTGCCCTCCCCCTCCGCCTTCAGACCGTTCCTCCCCTTTGTGGCCGGGTCCCCCATGTAATTGAACCCCGTCGCCTCGAAGTGAAGCCGCGTCGTGTTCGCCCACACGATCCCCGGTTCAAAGTCCACCGGCTCCATCTCCACCTTCGGCCAGACCATTTCGCCCCACCGCTTCTCGGTGGATTTCCGTGTCGCCTGCCGCACCGCGCGCCAGTGCATGTTCGGCGGCCCGGCTTTCAAGCCTGCCCCCTTGGTCTGGATTGGATCTACGGTGCCCGCCATCAGGAAGTCTCCAGTCAGTTCTTGAATCTTGACTGTACCTGTCTGATCGGCATCTCCGAATGAAAACCTTTAGGGGGATTCGAGGCGAAGCCTTTAGATTTCTGCCTCAAAGACTTAGGTTTATCTTCGATCCCTGAGTAAGCTGGAATACACCCAACCCTCCACTTCCCCAACCCTGGGGGCATCGCCGGGCCAGTGCCCCTCCAGACTTCTTGCGCGCAGCCCTCAAGATTCCAACCGCTAATCCCTTAGTTGCCGTTATACGGCTTCAGCGCGAACTTTGTTCTCGTTTGCTGGGGTCATGCGGCGACCTTGAGTCCAACGGACCGCGGCAGGGCATCCAAGTCATCGCAGACACGCTGATACAAGCGGTCGAGTTCGCAGCGTTTCTCCTCCGCCAGGGTGCGGTCTCCGCGGAAGGGCTGGAGCAAACCTGCGGTGAGAGGCGCGTCGATCTTCTCAAACAACTTGAGAAAAACTACGCAAATGGAATAGCCCTTGCCCACCAGTCGGTAACGGCGCGAGTGCGGAAATTCGTTCCCATCCCTTCGCGCGTAGCTTTGACGGGTCGTGGCGAAACGAGGCCAGCGAGTATTGCGCCCCGGTCTTGCCCAGAGCATCGAGTGCCGGGACATGGAGATCGGCTGTGGTGAACTTGCCGCCAGCGGCGATATTGGCAAAGCGCACCAGCGGGTGCATTATCGCCGGTTGTCGGGGGTGATCCAGCTTGAGGCCGGGTATCCGCCTTCCGTTGGAAAGGATCGTGGGTCCGGCGAGCTTGAGCAGTTGGCCACGGTCGATGAAGGTCTCCATCACGTCCTGCTGAACGTCGTGGTAGTTGTCGATGATCTCTGCCATGCGCTGACGGAGTTGCGGAAGTT
>JADLBG010000136.1 GCA_020847895.1 Bryobacterales bacterium | reverse complement strand
TCGTGCTGGCGGTTGGTGCGCTGGTGGACCGGTTGGAGCGGTACCTGCTTCGCTGGAAAGCGCGAGATTCGGATGCGGCGCGGGGAGGGGTTTCATGAAAGCGATGATGGTTGCGCTGTTTGCCGTGGTGGCAGGCTGCGGCAAAGCGGGCAAGACGCAAGTACGGTTCGCGACGATCGGGACGGGCGTCCAGGTGTGCTGTATGCCGTTTTACCTGGCCCAGGGGTTGGGGTATTTCAGCGACGAGGGGATCGAGATCCGGATTGACGGCTTTCCATCCGGCGCAAAAGCGTTTCAGGCAATGATCGGCGGCAGCGTGGATGTGGCAGTGATCAACTACGTACACAACATCCAGGTAGCGGGTGAAGGGCAGCGGATCCGTTCGTTTTTTGTGCTTGGCCGGCGAGCCAGTAACGCCCTGGTGGTGGCTCCTCAAGCCGCCAAAAGGATCATGCGCGTGGAGGACTTGAAAGGGGCGACGATCGGGGTGACATCCCCGGGAGGCGCAACCCACCTCTGGCTGAATCATCAGATGGCGCTTCACGGCATTCAGGAGACGGGGTTCCGAGTGGTTGGCATCGGAACCGGCGCTTCCGCGATCGCGGCGGTGGAAAGTGGACGCGTCGAGGCGGTAAGCGTGATGGCCGGGGACCTGTTTCCGCTGCAGAAGAGGCAGCCGGAGGCCAAAATTCTGGTGGATGCGAGCACGGTGGAAGGGTTACGAGAGAGCTATGGCAGCGAGGCATACGTCAACGGGGTGCTGTCGGCAAAGCAGGAATGGCTGGATGGGAACCGGGACACCGCCCGGAGGATTGGGCGAGCTGTCCTTCGCGCAACGCGATGGATGGGATCGCACAAAGCGGAAGAGATTCGCGAACATCTGCCGGAGCATCTTCGAAGCTCTGACGCTACCGTGGATATCGAAGTCCTGCGTTGGGTTTTGGCGGGCCCTCCGACCGACGGGCGGATGCCGCCGGGAGCGCCGGAGGCAATGAGGAAGTATCTGGACGCCACGATGGAGTCGGTGCGCAAGGCGAAGATCGACCTCGGCTCCACATGGACGGACGAATTCGTGGAGGCGAAATGAGAATCTCTGCCCACCGGGCGGGGGTATTCGTGCGGCTTGCCGTGCTGGTTGCGGCCTGCATTTCAATGGAGGGCAGGGCGCGTCCGGGAGAAATCAGGGTGATGACTTCGGGCGCCTTTACCGCAGCCTATCTTGATCTCGCCCCTCAGTTCGAGCGGGCGACCGGGAACAAACTCGTGACGCTCGCCACATCGATTGGGGCCGGGCGGAACTCGATCCCGAACCGTATCCGGAATGGAGAGATTGTGGATGTGGTCATCGTGGCGGACGCCGTCTTTAGGGAATTGATGAGAGAGGGGGCGGTCCTACCCGGGAGCCGGGTCCCCGTGGCGCGTTCCGGAATCGGTATGTGTGTGCGTGCGGGGGCTAAGAAGCCGGATATCCGTTCGGTTGACGCTCTCAGGCAGACGCTTCTGGCGGCCAAGTCCATCGCATATTCGAACAGTGTCAGCGGCCAATATCTCACGCGGGAGCTTTTCCCGCGTCTTGGCGTAGCCGAGCAGGTTCGGGCGAAGTGCAGGCAGATCGAGTTAGAGAGGGTTGGCGCGGTGGTTGCTCGCGGCGAGGCGGAGATCGGGTTTCAGCAGATCAGTGAGTTGCGTCCGGTCCAGGGCATCGAGTACGTTGGCCCCTTGCCGGCCGAGGCGCAGCGAGTCACCGTGTTCGCGGCAGGCATCGCCGCGAAGTCGGGGAATCGCGGCGCGGCCAGGGATTTCATCCGGTACGTTACCTCGGCGCGCGCGGCTCCGTTCATTGTGAAGAGCGGCTTGGAGGCGGGAAGAGTTCGATGAGGGTTGAGTAATCGGCTGGGCGCCGGCGATATCCGGCGGTCTTGCGGCCTTCGGAGGAAAAATGAGAGCAAGCATCGCGTTGTTGTGCCTATTGCTGGCGGGATGCGCCGGGCAGTCCGGCGGTTCGCGAGTGCGCATCGCGAACGTCGGGATTAACCTGCAGATGTGGGATATGCCTGTAGTGCTGGCGAATTCCCTGGGTTTCTATGGTGACGAGGGCTTGGATGTGAACATCGAAAACCTTACCTTCCAGCGCCAAGGCGGTGGAGGCGCTGATGGGCGGGAGCGTCGAGGTGGCGGACTTCATCTACGATCACACCCTGCAGATGGCGGCAGAGGGTCAGCACGTGAAGACATTCTTCGTGATGACGGTGGGCAGTTCGCGGGTGCTGGTGGTCTCGCCGGCGAAGAGCGGGCGGATTCGGCGTGTCGAGGATCTCAGAGGGGCGGTGGTGGGAATTCCCGCTCCGGGATCGGGCAGCCACCTGTGGGCAAAGTACTACCTGGCGAAGCGACTACAAGGCGCGGCGGACTACAGCGTGGTGGGTGTGGGAATGGGCTCGACCGCATTTGCCGCCATGGAAACCGGCCGGATCGATGCGGTGGTGCTTTCGGGAGGGGACCATTTGAGATACCTTGCCGCGCATCCCGATGCTCGCGTTCTTGTGGATACGAGCACGGTGGAGGGCGTGCGCGAGTCATTCGGAACCGAATTCTACCCGACCGGTACACTTACGGCGAAGAAGGAATGGTTGGACGCGAACCCGGAGAGCGCGCGGCGCCTGTGCCGCGCTGTGTTGCGAACGGTCCAGTGGATTGGGACGCACACGGCGGAGGAGATCCGTTCGCGGTTGCCCAAGGAATACCAGACGGCTGACGCGGCGATGGATCTGAAGGTGATTGAATGGGGAAAGAAGAAATACACGAATGAGGGCTCGATGCCCGAAGGCGGGCCGGAGGCGGCGAGGCGCTACCTGGAGGCGACGATCGACAGGGTGCGGGATGCCAAATTCGACCTTGCGCCGACTTGGACGAACGCATATCTGCCCGGAAAGAAGTAAGCGCAAGATCCGTTTGACGCCGCGGAGGCTCAGGCTCCCGGAGGACGGTAAGAGACCTTCTTATCGAGGGCTTTATCGGTCTCGCTGACGGTGAGGAGGACGGAGGTTTTGGTGCGAGCCATGCCGCTGCCGCAGGCCGCTGCGCCAATGGCGGCGGCGCTGACATGGTCCGGGAGGTCGACGATGAGGATGACGTCGCTCTCCCCGAGGCAGAAATACATTGCGTCGAGCTTTCC
>JADLBG010000135.1 GCA_020847895.1 Bryobacterales bacterium | reverse complement strand
GCTTTGCCCGCGGGCAGCGTTCGACAACGCGAGGCAGCACGAGTTTGGCGAACCAATCGAGGGCTTCCTGGTTGGGAATGTGGCGGAAACTGCCCAGGAAGAGCATGGTGAACGGGTCACGGGCGCCCGTGTGCATCGTGTATTGCGTGGTATCGATCCCCGCGCGGAGCGTGTCGTCGATGCGGTCCTTCAGAGCAGGCAGGAAGGTAAGGAGATATTCCTTGTTCTCTTTGCTGCAGACCTGGACCAGGTCCATCCTCGGGAGTGTGCGAAGTTCGTAATGGAGAGCGCGCAGGTACTCAAAGGCAGCGCTGGCTTTGCGTGAGGCGAATCCGGATTTTGCCAGGCCACGGCCGATAGACTGGAAGTAGACGTCGTGCTCAAACAGGGCGGTGACAATATTGCGAAACTGTCCCGCATATTGACCCATGTTGGTGTACTCGATTTGGAGGACGTCAACTTTGTTCAGGCAGACGGTTCGGTGAATCATCCATTCGAGATCGGCATTGGCGAACTCCGTGACTGCATGAGGCTGGATGGCGCCGAAGGTGAATGCTTTCGCATCCGGCCGCACGAGGAAATTCGCAGAGGCGCAGCGGGAGGCGAGCGGGTCATGTTGCGGGATCTGCCACTCCTCGTCGAGCACCGCAATCAGGTGCAGGAGGCAGCGCGAGGCAAGCGCGTTCGTTGTGCCGTACATGAAGACCCCGCCGCCGTGGATTGGGGGACAGATTGCGTAGGGGGACAGGAAGAGAACAGAGAGGTGTTTGGGATCCGGCGGGTGAGTGCCGAAGCGGTCGTGGAAGTAAGCGCCAAGTGGACGCCTGAAGGCTTCCGTGTCTGTAGTGACAGAGAGGCTGCGGGCTCGCCAGCGGCTCGAGGCCGCCCCGGGGAGCTGACGAAAGGCTCCGCAGATTGCCGGACAACTCGTTCGTTCCGGCGACGGCCCGGCCAGGTAGGTGAGAAATGCGTCGGCGCAGGTCCGTGCGAAGTGGTGGAGCAGCCTGCGGCTTTCGTGGATGTTCTTCCAAAGAAAGAGGAAGAAGTTCTTCTGAACGATGGTGTTGATGTAATCCGGCTTGTGTGTCCGTCCGATAGTCCCGCGGTGCTCATGCCAGACTACGCTCCGAGGCTGATAGAAAACTTTCCATCCGCGCTTCCAGGCCTGTATCCCCAGGTCCGTATCCTCGAGATAAAAGGGGTGAAAGAGCGAGTCAAAGCCGCCCAGTTCCAGGAACTTCCCGCGGTCATAGGCGCTGGAACCGCCTCCCGCGTAAAAGCAAGGGTAGATACCGGTAACCGCGTCATCCAACCGGTGACGGATCCCTAGCCGTCCGTTGTTCCACCACGCCTGCGTGAGACCGGTCTCCTGCCGCGCCTTGTTGGGGTCAGTAAAGAAGATCTGGCACGAGACCGCGAAGACTTTGTCGTCGGTGAAGCCGTCCAACAAGGGCTGGAGAAAGTCCGGGGCTACGCGCATGTCGCTATTCAGCAGCACGACAATGTCGTTTCGCGCGGCGCGGAATCCGGCATTGGACCCGCCGCCGAAGCCGAGATTGGATGATTGGGCGAGGACGGTTACGGTTGGAAAGTGCTCGCGCAGGTAGGCCACGCTTCCGTCCGTGGATCCGTTGTCGACGACGAGTATTTCGTTCTCGGGGTTTCCCGCAAGCGCTGTAACAACGCTTGGTAAGTATTTCTCAAGCAGATCGCGGCCGTTCCAATTGGGGATCACAACCGTCGCCGCTGTGTGGCGGGGCAGAGTATCTGCTGGCAACCTCTTTCGCCCGAACAGCAGAAAGAAGGCATCGGCCAGAAGGAGCCACAACAGCGAGACGATAAGCAGGATGGGGGAAAGCAGCAGAAGGGGGAGTCCCTTCAACAGGCGGAAAACCGTTGGCATATCAGGACTTGGTCAGTTCCGGGCCAACCCCCAGCGTTCTTCCGAGGCGGTGCCAACGGGAGGCGGAGACGGCGCTCACCTTTGCCTCCATTTGCTCGAGATGGGCCTGGAGGGCCAGCGCCCAGCTCGTCCTTTCCTCCAGTTGGGCCTCTGTCCGGTGGAGAATCTCCACGCACTCCGCCAGTTCCTTGAGCTTTCCTGTGAGTTCGGCGGTGAGACGCTCCTCGGTATCAAGCGCCCATTTGGTCTTCGAGAGGATGTCCTGGTGAAGCTCGTCTACCTTGACTTCATAAGCCTTCTGTTCAGTGGCAAGTTCGTCCTGCAACTGGACAATGCGTTCGGAGGCAGCTTTGAGCCGGCCATTCAACTCCTCGGCCCAACGGCTGCGTTGCTTGAGTTCTTCTGTTTGGGCCTCGTGTTCGCGAACGAGTTGCTGGTGATCGGCGAGCGCCTTCTCCAACCATTGGGTCTTGGCGGCAACCTCGTGTTCCAGGAGTTGGATATGGTGTTCCCGCTCGCGGAGGACGTTGGATGTGGAGGGAAGATAGACAAATGTAGGAGATCCAGTTTGGGGCTTCAGCGCGCAGACAGCGAGGAAGAAGTGCGCCTCAGTAGGTACAGCATGTGATTCAGCCATACGTACTTCGGTGGATCCAGCCATCTCCGCCGGTTGGAAGGCGATACTACTAATGTGGTTTTGAAGGAAAAGAGACACGTAGGGGAAGAATTCGGCCAGCAGAGTGCGGAACTCTTCAAACTCGAGCTCGTGGACATGGAAGGGATTGGGGCCGGAAATTCGGCGGGTTTCCTCGTAGTAGAGCTTATTGGGGGTGGAGACGATGAACTGGCCTCCTGGCGCGAGCAGGCGGCGCGCTTCGGAAAGAAGAGAACGAGCACTTTCCAGATGTTCGATTACCTCAAAAGCCACGATAAGGTCATAGCTCTGATCGGTGTGCGGAATGGCGTCCGCCGGGGCGCATTCGAAGGTGAGGTTCGGCAAAGGGTAGTGCTCTTTGGCGTAGGTGATGGCATCGGAGGAGACATCAATCCCGGTGACTGTGCGAGCGACCGCGGCCAGTTCGGCGGATCCGTACCCGGAGCCACAAGCAATGTCGAGAACACGTTTCTGCCGGGCGAGACGCGCAGCAAAACTGTATCGCGCGAAGTGTTCGTTCCAAAGGTCCGGGTCCACCTGGCCGGGCATCACTCGCTCGCCAGTGAATTCAACCAAGGGAAGGCTCCGGTGTGCGGGCTGGCCTTTGAAGGGTCGCGTTTACTTCCACACGGCAGGACAGGTGGAGATAACCATAGATCTGGCCTTCGGAATGACCCATCTGCAGAGTAATGGCGTTGTCGATCCAGTCACAGTTTGAGTAGTGATGCAGTGTACCATCCGCGACTGCGGGGGAGAAAGAGAAGAAGCCCGGGTAGAGTTCCGGCAGATCGAGGTGGAAGTCTACCGTAGCGATGTCCCCGGCGGCCATTGGCGGGAGTTGATGCCCCTCCCTGGCGGTATTTGTGCCCGCGAAGTCGATACCTAAATGGTTGCGAAGCATGAAGCCAACGATGGGAAGATCAATCTCCTCGTGTGCGTGAACGCTGATTCGAACCACTATGCGAGAGGCGGGTTCCAGCAGGTGAAGAGGACGGCCAAATTCATCGAGAATTGTGATGCCGATAACTTCCGCCCGGCCGTCACCGTATCGATGGTCAATGTTGGGGATGGTATCGACAATCTCGGGGGCTTTGTTGGAGGCAAGCGCAACGCCTCGTGCCGGCTTCTTCTGCCGTATGTAGGCGGAATCCTTCTCCACCATCGCGGCCAGGTACTTGGCGACCACGGCGTCGGTAGTTCCGATTGCCCGTATCGAACCTTTGTCGAGCCACATGGTCCGGTCTCCGATTGCTTTGACGTCGCCGATTGCGTGGGAGACAAACACAATGGTTACCCCTTTCTGCCGGAGGTCGTGAACTTTGCGCATGCAGCGCTGCCGGAAATAAATATCGCCCACCGCGAGCGCCTCGTCCACCAGGAGAATCTCGGGATCCACGTGTATCGCCACCGAGAATGCGAGCCTAACGACCATCCCGCTGGAGTAGGTTTTCACTGGCTGATGGATAAACTCCCCAATCTCGGCAAAAGCTGCTATGTCGGTGTACCGGCGATCGATTTCGGACGATGGGAGCCCCAGGATAGCGGCGTTGAGGTATACGTTATCCCGGCCGCTGAACTCGGGGTTGAAGCCCGAGCCGAGTTCCAAAAGAGCTGCGACGCGCCCCTGAATCTTCGCTGCTCCGCTGGTGGGGGAGAGGATCCCGGCGATGATTTGCAGCAGCGTACTCTTTCCGGATCCGTTTTCCCCAATGATGCAAAACGTCTCCCCGCGTTTGATTTCGAAGGTGACACCATGGAGCGCCCAAAAGTCGCGGTGGTAGCGGAGGCGGTTGAACGAAAGCAATTCCTTGAGGCGGTCTCCGGGGGAGTCATAGATGGGATAGCTCTTGGAGACCCCCTCGAAGGAGACTACGGGATCGGGCACATTGATGAATCTACTGGAGGGGGGCGGACGGTGTCAAATCTCGCGGCAATCCAGAGGGCGATATATCGGACATGTATGTCCGATATTGACTTTCCCCTGCTGGTTCAGTAGGCTGGTAAGTGGTCTAAATGATCGTGCCGGTGTAGCTCAGGTGGTTAGAGCGACGGTCTCATAATCCGTAGGTCGTAGGTTCAACTCCTACCGCCGGCACCAGCCTCGTCACTTCTTCCCTTCTGTGATCAACGTATAGAGCCGATGCAGGTCATCCTGGCTGAAATAGTCGATTTCGATCTTTCCCCTCTGCTCCGATTTTTCGACGATTCGTACGCGAGTGCCTAAGGTGCGCTCTAGTTCTTCGGCTGCGGCCCGGACATTAGGGTCCTGCTTCTGCTCCTCTGCCGGCTTGTCCTCCCGAGTCTCTGTCATCTTCTGAACGGTTCGCTCCACCTGTCGCACAGACATACCCTGAGATGCGGCTTTTTCGGCAAGTTGGCGCTGCATGTCGGGAGATTGCAGACCGAGCAGGGCACGTGCATGGCCCATGGAAAGCCGGTGCTCGGCTACAAGCAGTTGAACATCCGCGGGCAGTTTCAGCAGGCGCAGGGTATTAGTGACGCTGGTTCGATCCTTGCCTGTCCGCCGGGCAATGTCCTCGTGGCTGAGTTGGTGCTCCCTGTGGAGGCGGTCAAACGCCTGCGCGACCTCGATGGGATTAAGGTCCTCGCGTTGGATATTCTCTATCAGGCTAACCTCGAGCAGATGGTCGTTGGAAGTGGTCTGAACTACCACCGGTACCTCGGGATACCCGGCAAGACGCGCGGCCCGCCAACGCCGCTCTCCGGCGATCAACTCGTAACGATCCCCCTTTTGGCGCACGATCAGCGGTTGGATGATTCCATTCGCTTCGATGGACTGAGCCAATTCCCGCAACCGGTCGGGTTGGAAGACGGTGCGCGGCTGGAGAGGATTCGGGTCGATGCGGTCAATAGGGAGTAGGACGGGGCCAGCGGGTGTCGGGGATTGCTCGCTTGGTGGTGGAGCCGCCACGGCGACGGGGCTCGATGGCTTATTCGGCAGCAGTGCGGCCAGCCCTTTACCCAGCACTTTGCGTGGATTGTCCT
>JADLBG010000134.1 GCA_020847895.1 Bryobacterales bacterium | reverse complement strand
GCGATCCGTGTCCGAGAGGTCCGGGCCGTCTTCCCCGATGGAGCCGTGGAGATTCTTCCCACGCAAACCGCCATCCGCAGGGCCCAGGAATTGGGCCTTGACCTGATTCTCGTCTCTCCCACCGCCGAACCTCCCGTGGCCAAAGCCATGGACTACGGCCAGTGGCAGTACGAGCAGAAAAAGAAACAGCACGAAGCGAAAAAGAAACAACACGTCATCCAGGTGAAGGAACTGAAGTTCCGGCCCAACACCGATGATCACGACTACGATTTCAAGATGAACCACGCCATCCGGTTCCTCAAGGAGGGCAACCGCGTGAAAGCCGTAGTCCAGTTCCGCGGACGGGAGATCGCTCACGTCGATCTCGGCCAGAAACTCCTGCAGCGCTTTTCGGGAGATCTGGCCGCCTATGGCCAGGTGGAAGGCCAACCCCGGCTGGAAGGCCGGAACTTCCACGTCATCATCAGCCCCTTGAAGGCCAAGGAACCCGCGCCGAAGAAAGCGGAAAAAGCGCCGCAACCTCCGCCACCGGCGCCTCCGCGTTAACCCGAAGCGCCTACCGCGCCAATTGCGGCGCCACGTAGGAATAGAACACCGAGATCAGCCCGATCACCGAAGCGAGGAAGATGCTGTGCCGCAGCGTAAAGCGGAACAGCTTCGCCTCGTCGGTGGCGGGCATGCCCGTTGCCGCCGCCGCCACCGCGATGCTCTGCAGGCTGATCATCTTCCCCATCACACCGCCGCTCGAGTTCGCCGCCGCCATCAGCGTCGGGTTCAAATTCAGCTTCGTCGCCGTCACCACTTGCAGGTTGCCGAACAGCGCGTTGGCCGACGTGTCGCTTCCCGTCAGGAACACGCCCAGCCATCCGAGCAGCGCGCTGAAAAATGGGAACAGCCCGGCAGTAGCGGCGAACGCCAGGCCCAAAGTTACCGTGGCGCCCGAGTAGTTCATCAGAAACGCCAGCCCCAGCACCGCCGCAATCGTCACCAGGGAAAGAAAGAGTTGCCGGGCGGAATGCACCAGCACGGCCACATATTTTCCCACGGACATCCGGAGAACCAGCGCCGCCAGCACGCTCGAAACCAGGCACGCCGTCCCCGCCGCGGAGAGCCAGTTGAGGGTGTACACCGCGGCATACGGCGATGGTTTCGCCACCAGCGGCTGCACCCGCTCCACCATGTTGTGCAGCATCGGCCATTGGATGTTGATCGTCACCTTGTTGAGAATTGCCTTGAAGGAATCCTGCCCCCACAGCAGCACCATCACCACCAGCAGAAGGTACGGCGACCACGCCAGGAACACGTCTCCGAAAGAGTGCTTCGTGGGCGCGTGCCCTTTCGCCGCTCCCTCGAGTTCGAACTTATCTTTGGGTTTCCAGATGTTGAACAGCAGCACCAGGCCCACAATCGCCACCAGCGACGCGGAAATGTCAGTAAGCTGCGGGCCAAGATAATTCGAGACATAGAACTGCGTCAGCGCAAATCCGCCGCCGCACACCATTGCCGCCGGCAGCACTCCTTTAAGCGCGCGGAACCCGCCCATCACGAACACGAGATACGCCGGCACGAACAGCGACACCGGCGCGCAGATGCGCCCGACGTTCGCGCTCAAATCAAGCAGCGGCAGCCCGGTGATTCCCGCCAGGGTGAAGATGGGGATGCCGATCGAGCCGAACGCCACCGGAGCCGTATTCGCCAGCAGGCAGATGCCCGCCGCGTAGAAGGGCGAAAATCCGAGCCCCGCCAGCATTGCCGCCGCCACCGCTACCGGCGTCCCGAACCCGGCTGCCCCTTCAATGAACGCCCCGAAGGAAAAGGCAATCAGCAGAGCCTGAAGACGGCGGTCACTCGACAGCCCGCCCACCGAGTCCTTGATGATCTCGAACTTCCCCGTTTCATACGCCACCCGGTAGAGCACAATTGCCCAATAAACGATCCACCCGATGGGCAACAGCCCGAACGCGGCCCCATACGTCACGGACCCGAACACCAGCCCCACCGGCATCCCATAGCCGAATATCGAAACCAGGACCGCCGCGGCCAGGCCCGACAACCCCGCAATCCAGGCAGGCTTGCGAACCACCCCCAGGAGGAACAGGAGAACGAAGATGGGAAGTGCAGCGACCAGCGCCGAAACCGGCAGGCTGTCAGCGAGTGGGGTGTAGTTCTGTTGCCACATGGTGGAATGGACATTGATATGCAACCGGAGGGGTCGATGTCAAGTTCCCGCTTGCCCGCCGCGAGCCGCATCGAAGTATCATGCATCCATATGCGTCCGTCCCTCCCCCTCGTTCTCGTCCTCCTTTCATCCCCCCTCTGCGCACAGAACTGGTTCCACCCCTCCATCCTGGAGAAGCCGGAAATGCGCCACGCCCTTCAGTCCGTTGATGCCCGCGCTGGAGCCATCGTCGAGGAGTGGATCCGCCTGACGGAAATCCCGGCCCCCTCCGGCAAGGAGCAAGCCCGCTCCGCCTACATTCGCGCCGAAATGGAGAAACTTCGCTTGAGCGAAATCCGCACCGACAAGGTCTTCAACGTGAGCGGCGTTCGCAAGGGAACGGGCCGCGGCCCCACCGTGGTCTTCGCTGCTCACCTGGACACGGTTTTCCCTGAAAGCACCCGCCTTGAGGTGAAACGGGACGGCGGCATCCTGCATGCTCCCGGCATCGGCGACGACACCTCGAACCTCACCGCAACCCTGGAAATGTTTCGTGCGCTCGACCGCGGCGATGTCCACACCAGGGGCGACCTGATCTTCCTCGCTACGGCCCAGGAAGAACTCGGCCTGCTCGGAGCCAGACACTGGCTCGAGACCAGTGGCTACAAGCCGGACATGTTCGTTGCCGTGGATCTCTCCTCCACGCAGGTCTGGTACGGCGCGCTGCGCATCAATCAGTTCAAATTCTTCTACACCGCGCCGGGAGCCCACACCATGGAAAGCCGGGGCGCTCCCAGCCCTGCCAAAGCCGTGGCCAAAGCCATATCCGCTGTTTACGAAATTCCCCTGCCGCCTCTCGCCGAGGGTCTCGATGGCTTCCGGCTCCCGGTGATCAACGTCGGAATGCTGGGCGGCGGCACCGTCTTCAATGCCGTGCCGCGCGAAGCATGGTTCACCGTGGACCTTCGCTCGCTCGACTCCCCCACACAGGATCGTCTCCACACAGCCGTTCTCTCGGCCGCGCGCCGCGCCGCTGAGGAGGAAAGCGTAGGCTTTCGCGTGGAGCGCAAACTCGGCATCGACTACTCGAAGGCGCTTCCGCGCAGCGTTCGCCTCAACCACCCCGTCGTCCAGACGGCACTGGCCGCCGGAAACTACTTCCGCAAGCCGGGCACGCCCCCGATCGAGCCCATGGACGTCGGCTCCACGGACGCGAACATCGCGGTCAGCATGGGCATTCCCGCCGTCGCCATCGGCGCGGTCCGCGAGCAATTGCCCCACCGTCTCGAAGAGCACGCCGAGGCCGCCAGTATCGTGCCTGGCATCAAATCCCTGCTCGCGCTCGCGGTGTCGCTCACCGCTCATTAGCGACGGAACTATTTCTTTGCCGCGGGAGCGGCGGGAACGGGGATATCGGAGTTGTATGTGTCGACGATGCACTTCCACTTTCCGTCCGCCTGCTTTTTCCATACCTCGAGGATCTTGCCCGTATCCTGGACCGGCGGGCCACCCTTTGGATCGTCGATCTTGAGCTGATACGTGCCATAGAGATATCCCAGTTCCCCGGAGCGGGCCACCTCCACTTTCGTCGCCTTCCAGGAAACCGCCGTCCGCGGACCCAGCAGGCCGGCCCACGACTCACGAATTCCTTTCAGATCCTTGGCGATCGGCGCGTTGGGCGCGAGCAGCACGGCGTCGCCGGCATAATACCCTATGGTTCCGTCAAGGTCGTTTTTCGCCGCAGTCGCGGACCACTGATCATCCAGTTCCCGGATAGCCGCCTCCGCGGCTGCCCTCGTGTCCGGCGCCGGGGAGGGGCCGCAGGAACTTATCCACACAGCGGCCGCGAATAACGAGTGGGGAGCAAGTCTTCGAAGCATCCAGGGAGTCTACCACGCCCCCCTGGACTCATTCCATATCCATGGCCACCCCAAAATTACAAGTAATTACATCCCAAACGGCTTTCCGGCGGCGTTTCGTTCGCCCGAAACCCTCGCCCCGGCGCTACCCTGGGAATATGCATGGATCACCGCGTCACGCACCGCGCGATTATTCGAAAACTCCCATGAATATCTATTGGGAGATGACCCAGGCCTGCGCCCTTGCCTGCCGTCATTGCCGCGCAGAGGCGGTGCCCATGGCTCACCCCCTCGAACTGACCTTCGACGAGGGTGTCTCTCTTCTGCAACAGATCACGGAATTCGGCCCGCCTCTGCCCCAATTGATCCTCACCGGCGGCGACCCCCTCGCGCGCGCGGACCTCTACCCGCTCATCGATGAGGCCGTCAAACTCGGGATCGGCGTATCCATCACCCCCGCCGCCACCTCCGCCCTCACGCGTGATGTTCTCGTCCGCCTCAAGGAACACAAGGTGGAGGGGCTGGGCCTCAGCCTGGATGCCCCCACGGCCGAACTGCACGACTCCATCCGCGGCATTCCCGGAACCTTCCACCGCACCATGCAGGCCATTGCCTGGGCGCAGGAACTCGAGATGCCCCTCCAGGTGAACACGCTGGTTGCCGCCGAAACCGCGCCCTCCATCCCGCAGGTATACGAGCTGTTGAAACCCTATGCCGTCTCCCGGTGGAGCCTGTTCTTCCTCATCTCCGTGGGTCGCGGCAAGGTCCTGCAACCGCTTGCGCCCGAAGACGCCGAGCGCCTCATGGGCTGGATCCACGACACCTCCCGCATCGCCCCGTTCATCGTCGCCACCACCGAGGCCCCCTCGTTCCGCCGTGTCGCTCTCGAGCGGCTCCGCGCCGAAGGAATGACCGGAGAGCAGATCAAACGCAGCGGCGTCGCCCGCAGTTTCGGCATCCGCGACGGCCACGGCATCATGTTCGTCTCCAACACGGGCGATATCTGCCCCGCCGGATTCCTGCCGCTCGCCGTGGGCAATGTACGCAAGGACCGCGTGGCCGATACCTACCGCAACCATCCGGTGTTTCAATCCCTGCATGACCCCACGACGTTCGAAGGCCGCTGCGGTGTTTGTGAATACCACGCCCTCTGCGGAGGCTCCCGCGCGCGCGCCTTCTCGGCCACCGGAAATTACCTCGCCTCCGATCCTCTCTGTACCTATGAACCCGGCCACCACCACGGATAACGACTGATGACCGAACGCCTTTACTACAACGACCCCTACCTCACTACCTTCTCCGCCGAGGTCGTTGACACTTCGGGGGACGGCCGCACGGTCTTCCTGAATCGCACCGCGTTCTATCCCTCCTCCGGCGGCCAGCCCTTCGATTTGGGAACTCTCGGCGGAGTCGCGGTGACGGCCGTGGAGGAGCACGAGGACGGGCGCATCGCCCATCTTCTCGACTCCCCGCTCGAAGGCCGCTTCGTGCAGGGCGTCATCGACCGGGACCGCCGCCTCGACCACATGCAGCAGCACACCGGACAGCACCTGCTCTCGGCGGTGCTCGAAGAACTCTATTCCATCCCCACGCTCAGCTTCCACATGGGCCCCGAAGCCTCCACCATCGAAATCGGTTCCGCTTCTCTCACCCCCGAACAGGTCTCCGCCGTCGAACGCCGCGTCCACGCCGTGATCTGGGAAGGACGCCCTGTCCAGGTCACCTACGAGAGGGCCTCCGAGGCCGCCGGGTTGCGCAAGGCCTCGGAACGCGAGGGCATCCTCCGCATCGTTTCCATCGAGGGGCTCGACCGCAGCGCCTGTGGCGGCACGCACGTGCGCTCCACTTCCGCTATCGGCGCCTTACAGATTCGCAAGCTCGATCGCATTCGCGGCAACGTCCGGCTGGAATTCCTTTGCGGAGCCCGCGCCCTCAATCGCGCCCGCGCCGATTTCGAAGCGCTCTCCACCATCGCCCGCACCTTCTCCTCCCCCATCGACCAGACCCCCGAACTGGTCGCCGCCCTTCAGGCGCGCGCCGCCGATCTCGATCGATCGCGCCGCAAGCTGGGGCTCGAGTTAGCCGCCTTTCAGGGCCGCCAGTTGTATGAAAACACAGCGCCCTCTCCGGATGGCGTGCGCCGCGCCATGAGCCGCTTCCCCTCCGGCGCAATCAGCGACGAGACCCGCGCCCTCGCCCAGAGCTTCGTGAGTGGGGGAAAAGCCCTCTTCGTCGCGGCTTCCGAGGATCCTCCATCGGTTCTCCTGGCCGCCTCCAAGGACAGCGGAGTCCATGCGGGCGAAGTTCTCAAACGCGCGCTGGCTGCCGCGGGAGGCCGCGGCGGCGGCAACGCCCAACTTGCCCAAGGCAGCCTCCCCAGCCCCGAAACCCTCGTATCCTTGCTTCCACAACTGCTGGGCTGAGAAACTAATAGAAGATGGTTTCTTCCGGGTTTCACATTGGAGGGGTGAACATTGCCCCTTCGACGGTGCTCGCTCCCATGGCGGGAGTGACGGATACCGTATTCCGCCGCCTCATCCGCAATCAGGGAGGCTGCGGGCTCATCATGACCGAGTTCACCAGTTCCCACGGCGTGGTCTCCACCCGGCGCGCCCGTAAACCCACCCGCGCCTTCCGCTATCTCTACTTCGAACCCGAGGAACACCCCATCTCCGCCCAGTTGTTCGGCTCCGATCCCGCCGTCATGGCCGATGCCGCGCGCTATTGCGAGGACCAGGGCTTTGACGCCGTCGATATCAACTTCGGCTGCCCCGTCAACAAAGTGGTGAAGTGCAATGGCGGCTCCGGCCTGCTGCGCGACCTGCCCCTCGTCGAGCGCCTGCTGAGCGAGGTCCGCGCCGCCATCCACATCCCCCTCACCATGAAATTCCGCTCCGGCTGGAATGACCGGGAATTCGTCTACCTCCAGATGGGCAAACTCGCCGAGGATTGCGGTCTTCAGGCGGTGGCCCTTCACGCCCGCACCCGCGAGCAAGGATATTCCGGCAAAGCCGATTGGACCCAGATCGCCGAACTCAAGGCCGCCGTCAAACTGCCCGTCATCGGCAACGGAGACATCGTCACCCCCGAAGACGCCTGCCGCATGGTGCGTGAGACCGGCTGCGACGGCGTCATGGTGGGCCGCACCGCCTCCGCCAATCCCTGGATCTTCCGCCAGATTGCCGAATACATGGCCACGGGCGGCTACTGGCGCCCCACCGATCGCCACCGCTACGAGATCATGCGCACCTACTACACGATGCTGCGCGACATGGATTTCCCCGACGCCGTCGGAAAGATGAAGCAGTTTGCCACTTACTTCACCCATGGCGTCCGCAACGGCTCCAAACTTCGGGCCGCCATTTATCACGTCCACGACGCCGCCTCCGTCCTCGATCAGGTGGACCGGTTCTTCGAAGGCGAACTGAGCACCGCCGCCTGACGTTTCGACCATGAAGCAAGTCCGGATCATCACTGACGGCTCCTGCCTCGGCAACCCCGGTCCCGGCGGCTGGGCCTCCATTCTCCGCTACAACGAGCACGTCAAAGAGCTTTCGGGCGGAGAGAAACACACCACGAACAACCGCATGGAGATCACCGCCGCCATCAAGGCTCTCGACGCCCTGAAGCAACGCTGCGAGGTGGAGATCACCACCGACTCCGAGTACCTGAAGAACGGCGTCACCAAATGGATGAAGAACTGGAAGCGCAACGGTTGGATGACTTCCGAAAAGAAGCCTGTCCTGAACCGTGACCTGTGGGAGGAGTTGGACACCCTGGTTGCGCGCCATGACGTCTCCTGGAAGTGGACCAAGGGTCACGCATCGCACGACGATAACAATCGTTGTGACGAACTGGCGCAGGCTGCCGCGCGCAGGATCCGTGGCGCCTGAACGAGTTCTATTCCGTGGCCATGCGCCGGGTGACCGCCGGCCGAGCCCCAACCGGATCTTTGGTTTCCAACTTTGCTGGAGCGGAAGCGCGCCAGGCCTGGATCATCCCGGCGGCAAGAAACAAGAGGCCCGTGTAGCCGCCCGAAAACGGGTAAACCAGCGCCGCGAGAAACGGTTGCCTGCCGGCCTGCAATTGCCCGTCTGGGGAAGCGGCCAGCCCGATGGCCATGTGTGCTGCAACGAGGCTCAGGTAAACCAGCACCGCGGCCGTGAATCGCATACTCCCCGTGGTTCTGCCTTGTGCTCCGCTTTTCACCGCGTACCCCACTAGCCAGCCTACGCCGAAAGCCATGAAGCCGATTTCGAAGCGGGCCGCCGCGGCAAGAATGGCGTACGCCACCGCCGCCACAACCGCCGCCGCGATTCCATTCACCAGAGGCGCCGAACTGCCCCCTCCGGCCGGGCCGGCAACAGGCGCCGCCGCGGCGCTTCCCTTGCTCACCCTCCCCTTGACCTTCTGCGAGCAATACTCGCAGGTCAGCCGCCCACCAATGGTGTAGAACTTCTCATCGTCGTAGAGAGCGATGCCACAGTTGTGGCACGCCTTCATCGCGCTCGCGGGCTTGCTTTCCAGGAACGTGGTCGCCTTAAACCCCGGGCTTGGGGAGTCTCCGGCATTGCCGGAAAGTTCGGGTTCAAGCTGCATATCCCTACAATCGCCCAAATGCGGAAAGCAAGGGAGTCTGCAATCTACCATGCCTTTGGATTCGTTTACCTTAGCCTTTGCTATCAGATAGTACCTGGGAAAAAAGTCCTGGACCCGCGACGGGATATGATATTCACCAGATGCAATTCCCTGG
>JADLBG010000133.1 GCA_020847895.1 Bryobacterales bacterium | reverse complement strand
GCCTCGGCATCATTATTTAACAGGGCGATGAATTCACCCGAAGCCGCCGCTATCCCCTGATTGTTGGCGGCGCAGAACCCCAGGTTCACCGTGTTTCCTATCACCTTCACGGAGCGGAACTCCTGCTCCAGCATCTGCACGGAACCATCCGAGGATCCATTGTCCACGACAATGATTTCCTTCTGAACTCCTTCCTGACTGAGCAGGGAAGCGAGGCAGGCCCTCAGCAGTTCTTTCCGGTTCCAGTTGACGACGATGACGGAAAGCGTCTCTCCATGTTGTACTTGCACGGACTGTTGTATTATATCTGGTTAGGAAGGGCCTGCCACGTTTTTATGGCTTCCGTCGGGGAAATTTTGCGCCGTGAGCGAGAGCGCCAGAATCTGAGCCTGGCCGGCATCGCGGACCAGACAAGAATTAAACAGCAGTACCTGGAAGCTCTGGAGCGAGACGATTTTGAAAGCCTGCCTGGCCGCTTCTTCGCCCGCAGTTTCACCACGCAATACGCTGAAACACTTGGGATTAACACGCCCGAGCTTCAGGATTTGCTGCAAAAGCAGGCTGCTCCCCTGGAAATCTTCGGCTCCGTCGCCGGCGCTCCCGCTCCAGGCACGCCCGGGATCAGCCCGGTGTGGACCGGTCAACAATATGAGGTGGACCCGTTGCCGGAAGGCTCTGCCTCCGCGCTCACGGCGCGGAAGCTCACGGCATCCATAGTGATGCTGGCGGCGGTGGTTGTAGCCTGCGGCGCGGTGTTCTGGCTGTGGCAGCGCAGCCAGTTGAGTTCCACTTCGGCGAGCGCGCCCCAGGCGGAGAGGGTGAAATCCGCTGCCGTCGAGGAACCAAGGGTACCGGTACCCGACACGGTTTCTCCTCCGGCGGCCCAGCCTACTACTCCCTTGGCCAAAGTGGAATCCGCCCCTCTCCAGCCTTCGGCACAATCCGCGGCGCCTCCGGCGGCTACGCAAGTTCCCGTGGAGAACATCGCCGCGGGAAAGATCTCCCTTACGGTGGTGGCCAAGGAAGAAACCTGGCTGCGGATCACGGCCGATGGGAAAGTCACCGTGGAGCGGGTTCTGGGGCCGGGCCAGTCCGCGGTGACGGGGGCCAATGAACACGCGCGCATTCTGTTGGGCAATGCCGGGGGCGTGGATATTCGCTTCAACGGCGCCGACATCGGCAGCGTGGGTCCGCGCGGACAGGTCCGTACGGTTGAATTCACACCGGATAAATTCAGCATCGTAGAGCCGGTGAAGAAACCCGCCGCGGAGTCCCCAGGCGAATCGGGGACGCCGCAACCGGTTGCGGCGAACAACTGACGCCCCCGCACTATCTGGGTTTCCCCATCGTTGGCATCGGCGTGCCCTCTCGCAGTTCATCGGTGCCGCGCCGAACCACTCTGTCACCAGGCTTCAGATTTCCGAACACCTCCACCAGGTCGCCTTCCATGATGCCTTTCTTGACATCCACCCATTCGGCGCGTCCGTCACGGTCGCGAATCACGAACGTGCGCTCGGTGGTGGTGACCGCACTGGTCTTCGGCACGAAAAGCGATGGACGAGACCTGCGCACGGGCCATCTCACCGTGGGGTACATGCCGGGAGCGAGCGAGCCATCGGGATTCATCACGTCCAACTCGACGGCCATCGTTCGCGTCCTCTGATCGAGAGCGCGGGAAATCCGCGCAACCGCTCCCGAGTAGGTCCGTTCCGGCCATGCGGGTACCTGAAACTGCACCTTCGCCGCTTTCACAATGCCGCTGACGTCCTCTTCCGGCACGGGCACCACCAACCGAAGATGAGCTACCTGTTGAAGCACCAGAAGCACGTCGTCATTGCCGGGACCAACCAAAGCTCCAGGATGCACCCGCCGCTCCGTGATCACTCCGTCGAAAGGAGCATTGATCTTCAAGTAGGCAAGCAGGTCTTTGAGCGCGCGAACGCCGGCTTCCGCGGCCTTGCTTGCCTGCCGCCGCGAGTTCAGCAGAGCCTGCGCGGCGTCTCGCTGCTTCTCCGCCAGGATGAGTTCATTCCCCGCGATGGCGCCCGGAGTCTGCGCCGCCGTCTTCATGCGGTCGTAAGTGCTCTCGGCCGCCGATAGCTGAGCTTCCGCCTGGAGGCGCTCTGCTTCCGCCAATTGCACTTTCGACTCCGCCTCGGCGATCCTCGCCGCCATTTCCGGCGCGCTCAACTCCGCCAGCAGATCTCCCTGTTTGACCATGCTGCCGCGATCCACCAGAACCCGATCCACATACCCCGGAACCCTGGCGTGCAGCGAAACCGTCAGGAACGGCAAGAACTCCCCCGGCAGCTCAACCATCTGAGAAACGGGCTTGGAGACAACCGCAACCAACTCGCCCGATTGGGCAAAACCGCGTTGCGAGACAGCCGCCAGAACAAGGATTGCAAAGAAGTAGGGTCTATTGTGCGTCATAGTATCGGCTTGAAGGTTCCATCGGATTCAGGGACGGCGACGTCAAGGATGCCCTCCGCTGGAGAATGCCATAGATCGAAGGCAGGATGGTCAAGGTTGCGAAAGTGGCGACCAGCAGACCGCCAATCACAGCGCGGGCAAGCGGGGCGGATTGCGACCCGCCCTCACCCATTCCGATCGCCATCGGCGCCATGCCGGAGATCATTGCTGCCGCGGTCATGAGAATGGCTCGCAGACGGCTTGCGGCGCCCTCCCGTGCCGCGTCGAGCGGCGGCATGTTCTGGTGCCGAAAACGTTCAGCGAAGGTGACCAGCAGGATCGAATTCGCCACCGCAATCCCAATGGCCATGATCGCGCCCATGAACGACTGGATATTCAACGTCGTGCCCGTCACCTTTAGCATCCCCACAACGCCGCAGAGCACCGCGGGGACCGTCAGAACGATGGCAAGCGCTAAGCGAAGAGACTGGAAGTTCGCCGAGAGCAGCAGGAAGATCACCACAACCGCCAGCAGCAGGCCGGTGCGAAGCCCGGAGATGGTTTGCTCGAGCGGGGGGATCTGGCCTTTCATCACCACTTTGACCCCTCGCGGCGGAGAGCCCGCGGCAAGCAATGCCTTGCTCAGCCTGGGTGCCGCCTCCCCCAGCGTGATTCCGCTCACGTTGGCCGTCACGCTCACGATATGCTGCCCGTTGAAGCGCTCAATCAAGCCGGGAATCCTGCCCGGCTTCATCTTGGCGACGTTCCTCAGCTCCGTATTGCGGACGCCGTTTCGCATGATGGGGATCTCTCCGACGCTTTCCACGCTCTGCATACGGTTCTGCGGCAGTTGCACTTGAATCTGAAACGCGTTGCCTGACTTCGGGTCGCGCCAGTAGTTGGGCTGCGTGAACCGCGACGACGACGTGGCGGGCACAACCGAGCGGACCACGTCCGCCATGGTCAGCCCGAATTGACCGGCCCTGTCGCGGCTGATATCGATGTCCAGCGTGGGGTAGCTGTACTCCTGCGCAAACTGGAGATCACGCAGAAAATCGAGCTTCGCCATCTCCGCCTTCACCTTCTGGGCGTACCGGTAATCATCCGCCAGGGCGGCTCCTTGCACGGCCACTTCGATGGGGGTGGGAGAGCCGAAGCTCATTACCTGGGAGACAATGTCGGCGGCTTCGAAGGAGACTTCGCACTCGGGGAGTTCGCGCCGCAGCCCCTCCCGGATGCGCTCGCGCAACGCCTCGCCGCGGGGCGCGTCGCGTTTCAAAGCTACTTGGATGATCGCGTCCTGAGGGCCGCTGGTGAACAGATGGATCAGATCCACCGGATAACTGGCGGGGATGGTACCCATGAAATCACTGGTAATCTCCACGTTCTCCTTCCCCGCCGCCTGTCGAATGACATTCAGCGCGCGAAGCACGAGGCGTTCGTTCTCTTCGATGCGAGTCCCGGCCGGCGCCCGCATCCGCAGCCGCAGCACGGGGGCGCCGGCGTCGGGAAACAACTCGGTTCCGATACCCGGCAGCAGCAAGTAAAGGATCGCGAACGCGCCCGCCAGATACGCGCCCGCCATCAGCCAGCGCAGGCGCAGAACAATCCGCAGGTAGCCTTCATAGAAGCTGCGCAGATGGCCGAATAACCCCTCGTGTTCTTCCCCGCGGTGCGCTTCCCGCATGAGCCAGGTGGAGAAAACGGGAACGAGACTGCTCGAGAGCAGGTAGGAGGTGATCATCGAGAAGGCCACCGCCAGCGATAGCGGCACAAAAAGCTGCCGTCCCACGCCGATCATGAAGAACGAGGGCACGAAGACGGCCAGGATGCAGAACATGGAGAGCAGGCGCGGCAGCGCCGTGTGGCGGCACGCCTCCAGCACCGCCCGCGCCCGCGAAACTCCCGGCAGCATCCGCGTGTGAATGTTCTCGATTTCCACCGTTGCCTCATCCACGAGAACACCCACGGCCAGCGCCAGTCCGCCCAGGGTCATGATGTTGATCGTCTGGCCTGTGGCCCACAACAACACCACGGCGCCCAGCAACGCGAAGGGGATGTTCATGACGACGATGACCGCGCTGCGCCAGTCGCGGAGGAAGAGCAGCACCATCAGCCCGGTCAGGCCCGCCCCGAGCAGCGCCTCGAAGATGAGGCCGCGCAGGGAATTGGTAACAAACGGCGACTGGTCGAATTGCAGGCTCACATCCACGTCATCGGGCACAACCTTGCGGAAATCGGGAATCGCCTTCTTTACCGCGTTGATGACGGCAAGCGTGGACGCATCCGCGCGTTTGGTCACCGGAATATACACGGTCCTTCTGCCGTTCACGTGGGCATACGCGGTAATGATGTCCGTTCCGTTCTCGATTGTGCCGATATCGCGCAGATAGACGGTCGTGCCGGAGACCGGACGGATGGGCGTGCTCAAGAGTTCCGAAAGGTTTCCACCGAGCGCGGCGTTCGTCCTGGCGATGCGGTTGATCTTTCCCGTCCACATGTTTCCGGAGGGCATCACCAGCGTGGCGCTGCCGACCGCCGCGATGGCTTCGCCGGGGGAAATGCGGTACTGCTGGAGTTTGTCCGGATCGAGAGTGATGACAATCGTCCGCTGGTTTCCCCCAAAGGGCGGCGGCGCCGAAACGCCGGGCAGCGTGGCAAAGAGAGGACGCACGCTGTTCAGGGCAAAATCCTGCAACTCGCCCTGTGTGCGTGTGGAACTGCTGAACAGCAGTTGGCCGACGGCGACGCTCGCGGCGTCAAATCGCGTGATGAAGGGCTGCACCGTGCCCGGCGGCATGAATGACCGCGCGCGATTGACATAGCCGACGGTCTCTGCCAACGCCTGCGCCATATCCGTGCCTTCGTGGAAGATCAGTTTCATCAGCGCCGCGCCCTGAATGCTCTTGCTCTCCACGCGGCTGATTCCGGTGATGTAAAGGAAGTGATACTCGTAATAGTAAGTGAGGTAGCCTTCCATCTGAGCCGGGTCCATGCCTCCGTAAGGCTGGGCCACATAAATGGCAGGCTCGCCAACCTTGGGGAAGATGTCCACCGGCATCCGCTGCACCGCAAGAAAAGCAAGCAAGACGATGGAGACGAGGGC
>JADLBG010000132.1 GCA_020847895.1 Bryobacterales bacterium | reverse complement strand
GGCGGATCCAGAAACACGATATCCCCCTCCCACCGCGGCAGCAACAACCTCGCCGGCCCCCGTAACACCTTCACTCTCCCCTCGATCCCCAAACTCGCCACGTTCTCTTCCAATACCTTCAGCGCATGCCGGTTCTTCTCCATCAGGATCGCCCTCGCCGCCCCACGGCTCACCGCCTCGATCCCTACTGCTCCCGTCCCCGCATACGCGTCCACGAACGTCGCTCCTTCGATCCTCGGCGTGAGAATATCGAACAACGTCTCCCGCAGTCGGTCCGGCGTCGGCCGCACGTCATACCCCGGCACCGGCTTCAATCTCCGCGACCGGAACTCTCCGCCAATCACTCTCATCAGTAACTATTAACCTTACCCCACCCTACCCTAGGGCAAACCCCATGGTCGACTACTTGCCCGCAACGGCAAGCAATGGTTGGCGTCTACGTTTCGCCGGGAGCCGCTTCGAGGCAACCTTCGGATTTCCGACCAATTGGACAGGACCGCAGAAGTTGTCCATTTTGGTGGTTCGGGCGTTTTTCGTCAAGTTGACCGGCCGTACCTCAAATTCCGGTTCGCGTATTTCCAGCCCAAGCCCCCTAAGTGCTCCTCAAGATGCCCCGGTAGAATCCCTGGATTCAGCTATGTATCAAAAAAGGCTTCATCGCGCGGCGATATCGTGGGCTGGTGCACCGGTAGTTTCCACGATCTCTCCCTTGTATTGCGTGAACAGCGCAAGAAATTCGCGCTTCTCCGGCTCGGCGATGCCGTGCTTCTGCAGTGCAGCGGCGGTGTGCCTCAGATTGGCGTCCCATTCGTCTTCCGTAATTCCTAACCCGGCATGAGAGGTCCTCATATCTCGGCCAATATAAATGCACGGACCTCCAGCAAGAGCGCAAACTTGGTCCACGAGCAACTGCCGGGCCCTATGATGAGAATCCAGACTGCGGACTGAAAAGCGGGCGAACTGAGGATCTTCCCTCAACCGGGCAAATAAGTCGTCGATTACGGCGGCAATCACATCGTACCCACCGAGACGCAGGTACAAAGATGGTCCATCTCGCATGCGAACCCTCCACATGCTTCAGGGTACCCGTCTCGTGAGCCGAAGGCAACGAAACGCTGGCTGACCAACCATCCGGAACCAATCCAAATGAGCGGGTCGTCCCCATCCCGGTGCATGACGTGGGTCAGCGGAGATCAGGGGCCTATTCGAAAAGCGAACGAGGCAACCCGGATTGTCGGATTATGCTCGACAGCGTGCCTGCTCGGACGGGATTGTGAAGTGGAACTGGAACCGTGATGGTCGTACTCTCTGTCCGCTTTTGCATGACACGGTGACTGCCGCGCTGGCGCACGGGGAGGAAACCATACTGCTCGAGAATATGGCGGATGTCCAGGCCCGAAAGGACTCGAAGCCTACCCAACCGGGACCTCGACCTGGGTCACAAGCACGTCGCCGTGGTATCGCCGCCTCACCTCGGACGGGTCCGCCGTCTCGAAAAACAGCGTCAGTGCTTCTACCAGGTTTGCCCGGGCCTCTTCGATAGAGGCGCCTTGGCTGGCGATGTCGAACTC
This sequence comes from Bryobacterales bacterium, assembly GCA_020847895.1. Lineage (GTDB taxonomy): Bacteria > Acidobacteriota > Terriglobia > Bryobacterales > Bryobacteraceae > CADEFT01. The sequence continues at coordinate 7,122 of JADLBG010000132.1, read as the reverse complement.
CGGACACAAGGAGACGAAGCCATCGCCTTCTCGCTCGACGATGGCAGTCAGGCGTTGAGTTCGTTTCATGATCCGAGTCTACACCATGCCAGTTGGACGGGAAGTCCACACTGCCCTGGGAAATCGCCAAAAGCGCGATTCGGACAAAGTCACCATACTGTGCCCCCCAAATCAAAAACCCGCGCCTACCCCACCCTCGCCAGCCCGTACCGCTTCTGCCAGTGATCCCGCAAATATCCCAACACCCTCTCCTTTTCCCGCTCGTTCGCCGGATTCTCCAGAAACGCCACCGCCTGCCCCCGTGCCACGTTCAATATCTCCGTATCCCGCAGCAGATTCGCAATCCGCAGCGCCGGCAGCCCCGATTGCTTCGTCCCGAAAAACTCCCCGGCCCCCTCAACTTCATATCCGTCTCCGCGATATAAAACCCGTCGTTCGAATCCACCATCGTCCGGATCCGCTCCCGGCGCGTGTCATTCATCCTGCGCGTCACCAGCACGCAGTGGCTCTGCGCCGCCCCTCTCCCCACGCGCGCGTTCTGGAATCCTCCGATTCCACACCGCCCCAGGAACTCGCCAAAAACGCGATTCAGAAAAAGTCACCATACTGTGCGCCCCCAAATCAAAAACCCGCACCTACCCTACCCGAGCCAGCCCATACCGCTTCTGCCAGTGATCCCGCAAATACCCCAACACCCGCTCCTTCTCCCGTTCGTTCCCCGGATTCTCCAGAAACGCCACCGCCCGCTCCCGCGCCACGTTCAATATCTCCGTATCCCGCAGCAGATTCGCAATCCGCAGCGCCGGCAGCCCCGATTGCTTCGTCCCGAAAAATTCACCCGGCCCTCTCAGCTTCATATCCATCTCCGCAATGTGAAACCCGTCGTTTGAATCCACCATCGTCCGGATCCGTTCCCGGCTCGTGTCATTCATCCTGCCCGTCACCAGCACGCAGTGGCTCTGCGCCGCCCCTCTCCCCACCCGTCCCCGCAACTGGTGTAGCTGCGCCAGCCCGAACCGCTCCGCCTGCTCAATCACCATCACGCTCGCGTTCGGTACGTCCACGCCCACTTCAATCACCGTTGTCGACACCAGAATCTGCACATCCCCCCGCTTGAACCCCGCCATCGCCTCTTCCTTGTCATCCGCGGACATCCGCCCGTGCAGCAGCCCGATCCGCAGATCCGGAAACACCACTTCGTTCAAATGCCTGTACATCTTCTCCGCCGCCTTCAGCGCCGCCGTCTCTGATTCCTCGATCACCGGATACACCACGTACGCCTGCCGCCCCTGTTCAATCTCCTTCTTCACAAAGCTCCACACCATTTCGATCCGGTCTTCCGAAACATGCCGCGTCAACACCGGCTTCCGCCCCGGCGGCATCTCGTCAATCACCGACACATCCAGGTCCCCATAAAGCGTCAGCGACAGCGTCCGCGGAATCGGTGTCGCCGTCATCACCAGAATGTCCGGCGTCATCCCTTTCTCCATCAGCCGCAGCCTCTGCATCACGCCGAACCGGTGCTGTTCATCAATGATCGCCAGCCCCAACCGCTTGAACGCCACATCCTCCTCGAGCAGCGCGTGCGTCCCGATGGCGATCTGCACCAGTCCCTGCGCTACCAGTTCCTTCAACTTCCCCTTCTCCCGCGCGCTCGACGATCCCGTCAACAACACCGCCACATACCCCAGCTTGTGAAACAGATTCTTGAAATACAGGTAATGCTGCGCCGCCAGAATCTCCGTCGGAGCCAGCACCGCCGCCTGATACCCGTTCTCGATCGCAATGATCGCCGCCTCCGCCGCCACCAGCGTCTTCCCCGACCCCACATCCCCTTGCAACAGCCGGTTCATCGGATGCGGAGCCGCCATGTCCCTCGCAATCTCCCCCAGCACCTGCTTCTGCGCCCCCGTCGGCTTGAACGGCAGCATTGCCTTGATCTGTTCTCTAACCCGCTCCGTCAGCCCGAACGCGATCCCCGCCTGCAGCCGCACCTTGCTTCGCCTCAGTTGCAGCCCGCATTGCAGCCAGAAAAACTCCTCGAAGATCAGCCGGAACTGCGCCCCGGACCGGAACGCGTTCAACTGCCGCAAGTCCTCCCCCGCCTTCGGAAAGTGCAGTTCCCGGAACGCCGTCCCATAATCCGGCAGCCCCAGTTCCCTCCGGATGGATTCCGGCAGCGGATCTTCCAGCGCCGGCAGCCCCTCGCAGATCCGCCACAACAGTGTCCGCATCACACGCGGCGTAATCTTCCCCGCCGCCTCATGAATCGGCACAATCCGTCCCAAATGGATCGCCGCCTCGCCCTCATCGTCGGCGCTCAAAATCTCGAACTCCGGATGCAGCACCGTCAACTCGCCCGTGTACGAGTCGAGTTCTATCTTCCCGTATACCGCCACCCGCGTCCCCGGCACGAGCACGGTCTTCAGATAATCGCCGTGGAACCACTTCCCCACCAGCCCCACCCGCGAGCCATCCTGGAATCGCACCTCAAACAGCGCCGTCCGCCGCCGCAATTGCGACGACTTCACCGACGCCACCTCCGCGATCGTCGTCGCCATCTCCCCCGGAGCCAGTTGCGCCAGCGGCTTCACGTTCGTCCGGTCCTCATACCGGAACGGCGCATACGCCAGCAAATCCTCCACCGTCGAAAGGCCCTTCGCCTCCAGCATGGCGGCCCGCGCCGGGCCGACACCTTTGACGTACATCAATGGCGTGCTGAGATCCACTTGCCGAATTATGGCGCGTTTGTCTTGCTTACCGTCTGGTTCTCGAATTCGTCCGCCGCGCGCACCGCGAGTATCACCTCGCCGGCCCCGGCAGGCCGTTCCACTGTCACCGCGTACTCCAGCTCCAGCGAATCCGACAGCCGCGACACCGGCTGCACCGGAATCCAACTCCCTCCGTTCACCGCATACTCCGCCTTCTCGATGACGCTCCGCGCGTCCTTCGCCTTGAACTTCAGCAGAATCTTCCCGCCTTGTTGCGTCGCGCTCAACTCCGTAATCTGCGGCGGCGTGTTGTCAATCGTGAACGTATCGCTCTCGAGTGACGACGCGAGCGCCTCCGCCGGCGGATTGTCCGGCGCATCCGACGCCGTCACCCGCACCTGGTACTCCCCATCCGCGAACCCCGTCGAATCCCAACTCAGGTTCCGCTCCTTCACCTTGTCTTTCAGGAGTTTCCAATCCTTTTCTCCCACTCCGCGGATCTCCACTTTGTACTCCAGCGTGTCTCCGTTGTCGTCATCCGCCCGCCACCGCGCTCCAATGTATCCCTTCGCGTAGTTCAATGTGTTCGACGACGAATCGAGCGAAATTCCGCTGCTGCTCCTCCGCTGTCCTAATGCGGGCAGCGTCAGGCTCGGCGGCGTCGTGCTCGTGCTCGCCACCGGGTTCGGAAACCTGTAATTCGCCGGCGTCGTCTCCACCTCTCGCACCTCCGGAGCTGCGTTCTTCGTCAGGTACGCCAGTTCCACCAGCGAAACCTCCGGCGAGCCCCCATCCGCCAGCGCTTTCAGCCTCAGCCGGTATTGCAGAAACCGCGCCGCCGGCGACCCGGATCTCCCTGAGTCCGGATTCAGCCCCACCGCCTCCCACTTGCTCCAGTTCTTCTGCGGCCGGTCCAGATTACCGCTTCGCGTCTCCAGGCTCACACCCCCCAGCCCCTTGCCTTCTACCCGCGCCCGCCCCCAATACGAAAACGCCCCCGCATCCAATACATCGCTCTCCACCGTACCTTCTTTGTCCAATTCCGGACCCAGCCGGAACAGCTTCCCGATATTCGCCGTCACCACATACACTCCGCCCTTCCGCGACCCCAGCATCCCGGTGATCTGCGTCGAAGTCGAGTCCACCAACTGCGTATACAATCTCTCCGACTCCAGCCGGTAAATCCGGCCGCGGTTCCCCGTTCCCAGCAGCACCTTCCCCTGCGCGTCGAATCCGATCGCATACACTACATCCGACGAATGCCGCCATGCTTCATGCGGAGCCCCATCCCCCTCAATCCGGTACACCTCGCTCCCTCCCGCAATCGATGCCGAAGGAGAGAGCGTCGGAGGCAGCAGCGCCGGCTGCGGCCGCGCGGCCGCCGACGTGCTCGCCGAAGGAGTTGGCGAAGGCTTCGGCATCGGCGTCACCGGAACCGGCAGCGTCGCCGGCGTCTTGTTCCCCACCCCCGCCGCATACACCGTCCCGTCCTTTGCCACGGCTACCGCCGTAATCTCTCGCTTCGCCGATTGGTAAACGACAAATCCTTCCCCGCCCGGCGATACCCGCAGGATCAAACCTCCCGGTTCCGTCCCTACAATCAGGTTGCCCCTCCCATCCACCGCCAGGGATCGCGCGTGCGTGTCCTCCGTCTGGAAAAACACCCCGCCCTTTCCGTCCGCCCCAACCTTGTGCACCTTTCCTTCGTCCCCGGTCGCGATAAACAGGTCCCCCTTCGAATCGAACGCCATCCCCCAGATGTACTTCGCCTTCGGGTCATAAAATACCGCCGCCTTCCCGTCTGACCCCACCCGGTACACCTTCCCGTCCGGCGACGTCGCCGCGTACACCCGGTCTTGTTTATCCACCGCGATAGCGTGAATCTCCAGGCCCTCCAGTTCCGCCAGCACCTTCCCTTTCCCGCTCGGTTCCACCTGAAACAGCTTCGCCGTGCTTGCCCCCGCCGAGCCCCCGCCTACGTACACATTCCCCTTACTGTCCTCCCCCACGGCCCACAGATATGCCGTCGACGCGTCGTAGATCTCCCGGAACATCGGAGCCAGCCTCAGCCGTCCGTCGCTCCTCAGCGAAATATCGCGCAGCGTTGCCTTCTCATAATCCGCCGCTTCATACTGCTGCCAGAATTTCGTCTCCACGGCATAGCCGCATACAGCCACCGCGAGTCCCGCGAGGTACAGCGAACAGGTTTTTTGCATGAGTGATTACTTGACCGTGATCTTCAGGTTGTAGCTTCCGTTGACTACAAAATCAAAAGGTATGGATTCCTGCTCCGTCGCCGATTCGCCCGACGTGATGAACGTATGGTTCTGCGTCTGCCCGCTTTGCAGCACGTTCAAAACCGATGCCGGCAGGCTCGGCATCGTCTTGTCTTCCGTGAATACTGTCGGCCTCGCCTCGATCAGCGATACGTACAGCTTGTTGTTCGACCGCTCCTGGTTGATCAGCGATACCGTCTGCGGAATGTCGATGTACCGGTTCGCCATCCCCGCCGCCGATTGCATCCGGTTCAGCGTGTCCGCGTCGCTCAACAGAATCCGGTGCGTCCCCTTCGCCAGGCTTCCCGGTACATGGATCTGGATCTCCCGCGCCATCCGCTCCCCGCGGAACGGCCGCAGAAACACCTTCCCCGTGATCGTCGCCCCCGGAGCCACCTCCGTCTGCTCCAGCCATGCGTTGTCAATCGTCGCAACCCGCCGCTGCGGCAGCAGGTCCACCGTCGCGTCCACCCTCTTCAGCTTCGGCGTCTGTACCGCGTTCAAAAACAATCGGTTGAATTTGTCCGCCCACCAGCCCGCCAGGATCATCGGTGCCGGCACCGGCAACTCGCTCGGAGCCTGCATCGTCGTTAACGTCAACCGCTGATGCCCATCCATCTCCACGTTCCCGCTGAAACGGTACGTTACCTCATCCGAAAAGTCGTTCACCCCGCTGATCGAATTGAACAGCGTGATCATCATCAGGAATGGCGTCCATTTCTGCTGGACAAAGACGTGGAATTGGAACTCTTTTGTTTTCTCAATCTTATCCTTGTCGGTGAAACTTCTCACCTTCAGCGACACCGGAATCATCTCCGCCGTGTCCCCCAGCACCCCCATAATCCCCGAATGCCGGTCCTGGTGCAGCGCCCCAACGATCTCCGTCGCGTTGGCGATCTTGTTCGGCTGGAACGCCGAACCCAGCGTCATCAGCACCTCGCCCTTCGCCATCGGCATCTCTACCGGCCCCAGATTGAAAAACGGGTGCCCGAACGCCAATACCCGCCGCCCGTCGTTGTACGAAACCGTTCCCAACCCCGTCATCGACATATCGCCCGACACCAGCACTCCCGCCACCGGGTCCCCAGGCTGCAATGCCGTCTGCCACCCCGCCACAGGCTTCGGGCTCAGCAGCGCTCCGCTCGCGCCCCCCTGCGCCGGGTTCAACCCCATCTGCCGCATCAGCGGCCCGAACTCCCTCAAAGTCCCTTCACTGAATCCCGCCAGCGTCAGCGGCGTCTCGATCGGCGTCATCAGCGGGGTCCCGCTTACCGCTCCCGAAGCGCTAGCTTCCACCACTTTCGCCAGTAATTCGTCCGGAATCTCCAGCCCGGCCCGCATCCCAGGCTTGTCCGGAGCCTTCGCGTCGCTCGGCCGCGACTTGTCGAAGTCCTTGATTTCCAACATCAATTCGATCGGTGTGATCCCGCAGATGGCGTCCGGCGAAAACACGCTCAACCGTAGCGCCACCGCCCCGATCAGCTTCCCGTCTATGTATACCGGGCTCCCGCTCATGCCGCCCGCTACATTCGTCCGTTGCGCCTTCCCGCCCATCTTCCCCAGGATGATGTCCTGGCGCGGTCCCCAGGCGTTCTTCCACAGCCCGATGATCTCCACCGGTATCGCTTCCGGCGTGGTTCCCTCGAAAACCGTCCAGGCTGTAGCCTTCATCCCCGGCTTCAACTCCGAGGACTTCATGATGGCAACAGGACCCGCTTTCGGGCGATTCATTGTCTGGCCGGAGGCGCTGATCGCCGCGGCGAAAGTAAGCAACGCTGGAATACAGGGGTGTAGTCTCACGGCAGGGGTGACCTTTGCTACATCCATTATCGTCTACACGACAGGAATGTACACAGACTTCAGGTTTGTGACCTACTTAGTGACGTTCCGTCACCAGGGAAAGTTCCACAACCAGGATAGGTCGGACCGGAAACCAATAATCGCTTGTCAGCGCCTCCCCCACCCGCCCCTCAAGCAAAATGCTCACCCGAGGGTGAGCATTTGCACTATTTGACCCTGGCTCTTCACCAGGGGACGTTTTTGGGAGAATCAGATTCGACGGTTTCGCATCCGTACAAATCCTTCGTTTGATTTGGATCTTACGGCGAACGGCAAATCGAGTCAAGAAAAAAAGT
>JADLBG010000131.1 GCA_020847895.1 Bryobacterales bacterium | reverse complement strand
TATATCACTGCGCCAGCACGCGCAACGGCGCCGGCTCTTTCTTCCATCCCTCCGGCAAGTCGCCGTTATCCTCGCGCAGATGCTTCCAGTGGTTCGGCTTGATGGTGGCTAGCAACTCTTTCCTGCTCTTGATCTTCATCGGCTGCCCGGTGTAGATCTTGCCCATCTTCGCCATCAGCGGCTCGGGCAGCGCGCTCGCGAACAGCAGAAGCGGCCAGGTGAAGTTCGGTCCGTTGACCTTCCGCAGTTTCCACAACCATACAAACAACGCGCCGATGCGCCACGCCGTGGGACCCCACCAACTGTGCAGCGCCGGCTTCAGGCTCATCTTCCAGCATTTCATCATGATCTGCCATTGCAGCGGAGTCATCTCGCGGCTCTCCCGTACGCCCTGCTTCGTTCCCATGCGTGTATCCTGCAAGGGCGTGAAGATCGACGGGACGAAGAAGGCGAACAGCCCCCGCCGCTCCACCTCGTACAGCAGGTCAAGCGTCGCCTTGCAGTCTTCATCCGTCTCGCCCGGATTCCCGATCATCAGCGTCATCACCGGAAACCAGTTGTTGCGGTTGAGAGTGGCCAGCCCTTGAACCACCACGCTCGGCCATTCCTCGATGGGAAACGGCACGGCTTTGCCCGGCATGATCTGTCTGGCCATGCGCGCCGATCCTGTTTCGAGCCCGATCAACGGGGAGAGAATGCGCCCCTCCGGGTGTTTGCTGATGCGCGGCAGTTTCACGGGGCTCTTGTCGAGCAGGACTTCCGACAACTGCTCGATGAGCTTCGGATCCACCACCGTGGGAGCCATCGTGCCGTGGCTCAGCAGATGATGCTTCACACCAGGCGTTTCCACCACGCCGCGGTAAAGATCCACCAGCGCTTCGCGGTTCGGGAAATAAAACGGCGTGTCCGTGTGCACCTGGCCCCAGATGAACATGTCTTCAGTGGCCAGCGAAATCTGCGAGTTGCCGCCGCGCACATTAGCGCGCACCGCGTCCATGATCTTCTCTTTCGGGAAATCGATCTGCGGATTCAGATCCGGGAGGCAGAACTGGCATCGCCGCCCGCATCCCGTGGTCATCTCCACCACGCCGAACGTCGTCCGCTTGTTCGGCGTCAGCAATCCGTCGCGCCCCTCGGGATGCCGCACCTCCACGTGCCGCGGCAGCGTCTCGCCGCGGACCGCCTTGCGGAACAACTCGAGCACGTCTTCGGATTCACTCCGTCCGTCCACCACGCAATCCGCGCCCAGTTCCTCATAGCAGTCCGTCTGCGTGATCTGCCACCCGCCGGCGCCTCCGACCATCACCTGAAAGCTCTTCCGATAGGGGCTGCCCTTCAGCGTTTGAAACAACGCCTTCGAATAGCTGGAGTTGATCGGCTCCCGTGAGGAGCCGAAGATCGATGCATACACGCCCGCGGCGAACGTGACACCCAGCGGATTGTGAGTGGATACCCCCACCACGCGCGTTTTCCCACCGATGAATTTCGGCAGGTCGTCCGGGTAGCAACAGACCACATCGTCCTCGGAATATTCACGCAGAATCGACGCCTCCACCAGGCGCACGCCGGCCGGCATGTAGCGCGCCGAGCCATCCTCGTTGCGCTCCACGTTGCGCCACGTTGGGTACTTCTGGTTGATGATGCCTTCCATGCGCTTGGGCAGGGAAGCCAGCGCCATCTGGATGAAGTATCCCGCGTGGTCAATGGTCTCCGTCAGTGGAGCCGTGAGCACAATCAGCTTGCCACTTGTCTGCATGCGTCCCCCGCACCCCGTGGTTTCCGGGCAGGGTTCCATTCTGTCACTCACGGCCACGGCAAGTAAACCTCAGCCCCGGATAGGAAAACCGATACAATAGGCCAATTGGGTCACCCCTCATGCCTGATCTGAGAATTCGTCCCAGCGCCACACTGGTCATTGCCACCTATGTCACGGCGCTCGTCTTTGCCGGCGGAATCGCGTGGCTCGGAAAAGACGCGCACTCCAAGGTGTGGATGATCGCCTTCCTCGTGCCGGGCTCCATGATTCTTTCGGCTGCTTCCAGGCATCTGCGCTCGCGATTTACCATCCTCGAGGTGGTGGGAGGCCGCCTCAAGTACGAAACCGGGATGTTCGGCAAGACGACGCGATCCATCCCGCTGCACAAGGTTCAGGACGTCACCGTCCGCCAGACCTTCTGGCAGCGGCTGATGGGGCTCGGCGACCTGAGCATCGAAACCGCGGGCGAGACCAGCCGTCTCACCATTCAGGAGATTCGAGCCCCGCGATCCGTAGCCGAAAAGTTGCTCGACAAGGTGGCGCACTCGGACCCAACCGAACAATGAGTAATCAGATTCTGCAAGGCAAGACCGCGGTCATCACGGGCGCCAGCCGTGGCCTGGGAAAAGCCATGGCTCTGGCGCTGGCGGAGGCCGGAGTCAAACTGGCGCTCGTATCCCGCGACGAAGCGAAGCTTTCCGAAACCGCCGCCGCCGCCCGCGCGCTTGGCGCGGTAGCCGGGATGTTTCTCGCCGATGTCAGCCGCGAGGCCGCCGTGCTGGCTCTTGAAAAGAACGTAATGGCGGAGGTTGGGGGGTGCGACATTCTCATCAACAACGCCGGCATCAACCTGCGGAAGAATATTACCGAGTTCACGCTCGAGGAGTGGAACCGCGTGATGGACACCAACCTCACCAGCGTGTTCCTCATGTGCCGCGCCTTCGTTCCCCACATGAAAGGGAAGGGCTTCGGCCGGATCATCAACATGACCTCCACCATGAGCCACGTCTCGCTGCCGGGCCGCGCCGCCTACTCCGCGAGCAAGACGGCGTTGCTCGGGCTCAACCGCGCCCTTGCCCTCGAACTCGCCGGTGAAGGTATCACCGTGAACGGCATCAGCCCCGGGCCGTTTGCCACGGAGATGAATGCTCCGCTGATCCGGAATCCCGAATTGAACGCACAGTTTCTGGCAAAGCTGCCCGTGGGCCGCTGGGGCGCTCCGGAGGAGGTAGGCAAACTCGCGCTCTATCTCTGTTCCCCGGACGCGGGCTTCATCACCGGCGCCGACATCCTTATCGACGGAGGCTGGTGTGCGGCTTAGCCCTGTCATCCTGGCCGCCCTGCTGGCGGCCACACTGCTCTCGTGCAACCGAGCCAGCAAGAGGAAGCAGATCGCGGTGGTTCCGAAGGCGACTTCGCATGTCTTCTGGGTGTCGGTGCAGACCGGCGCCATGGCTGCCGGACATGACTTCGGCGTGGATATCCTGTGGAACGGGCCGGCCGCGGAAACCGATTTCACCCGCCAGATTCAGATTGTCGATTCCATGATCGCGCGGCAAGTGGACGGTCTCGTGCTCGCGGCCGGGGAACGCAAGGCGCTGGTACAAAGCGTCGACCGCGCCCTGGCCGCGGGAATCCCCGTGACCATCTTCGACTCCGGCCTCGATTCCGGCAACTACATGACGTTCGTGGCCACCAATAATTATGAGGGCGGCCAGATGGGCGCCCGGGAGCTGGCGCGCCTCATCGGCGGGGAGGGCGAGGTAGCGCTGCTGATGCACAACCCGGGCAGCCAGTCCACCATGGATCGCGAGCAGGGCTTCGAAGACACCATCAAAAAGGAGTTCCCGAAGATCAGGATCGCGGCCCGGCAGTACGGCCAGTCCGACCGCGCCAAGGCTCTGGCGGCGGCGGAGAATTTCCTCGCCGGCAACTCGAATCTGAAGGGCATCTTCGCCTCGGCGGAACCGAGTTCCGTCGGGGCCGCGCTGGCCATCAAGGCCCGCAACCTCCAGGACAGGGTGATGCTGGTGGCGTTCGACTCGAGCGAGACGCTGGTGCAGGACTTGAAGGAGGGCTACGTCGATGCGCTCGTCGTGCAGGACCCGTTCAAGATCGGCTACGAGGCGGTGAAGACGGTGGTGGACAAACTGAAGGGCAGGAAGCCCCCCAAGCGTATCGACCTGAGCGCGCGGCTGGTCCACAGGGAAGACCTCGGCAAGCCGGAATTCCAACAGCTTCTTTTCCCCGATCTCAAGAAATATCTGAAGAACTGACGAATGGCGGAACAATACGTACTCATTTCCGGAACCGCGCTCGAAGACTACGCCTGGCGCATGCTGCAAGGGGCGGGAGTCCCGGCGGAGCGGGCGCGGCTGGTGGCGCGCTCCCTGGTGGAAGCGAATCTGCGCGGCGTCGATTCGCACGGCGTGCAGTTGCTCAACTTCTACATCGAGCACATGCGTCTGAAGTGCATGGATCTCGAAACCGAAGGTCATGTGGTGTCCGAGGCCGGCGGCTGCATGGTGTACAGCGGCGGTAACGGCATCGGGCAGATTGTTTCCAATGCCGCCTGCGACCACGCCATCCGGCTTGCCAAAGAGCACGGCGTGTCTCTGGTGACGGTGCGCGACTCGAACCATTTCGGAGCGGCCGCGTTCTGGACGCAAAAGATTGCCCGGGCGGACCTTATCGGGATTGCGATGTGCAACGCGACGCCGCTGGTTCCGCCATGGCAGGGCAAGGAGCCGCGCTTCGGGACGAATCCCATCTGCATGGCGCTGCCGGGCGCGGCCGAGAAGTCGTGGCTGCTGGACATGGCGACGACGACCGTGGCGATGGGCAAGATCTTCAACGCGAGCTTCAGCGGCGAGCCGTCGATTCCTCAGGGTTGGGCTTACGATTCCGAAGGCGTGCCGACGACGGACACGGCGAACGCGATCAAGGGGATGCCCATGCCGCTCGGCGGCTACAAGGGCAGTGGGCTGGCGTTCCTGGTGGAGATCCTGGTGGCGGTGCTCAGCGGCGGCGCGATGTCCACCGAGGTGGGCGGCGTGCGGATCCGGACGCGGCCCATGCGCTGCGGCCAGGCGTTCCTCGGCATTGACGTGGCCCGGTACATCCCGGTGGAGGAGTTTGAGCAGCGGATGGACCACCTCGTGCAACTGGTGAAAGCGACTCCTCCGGCCGCGGGCTATGACGAAGTGCTGGTGGCGGGTGAGCCCGAGTGGCGCAACGCCCGAAAGCGAGGTGCGGAAGGGATTCCGCTCTCGGCCGGGGTGTGGAAGGAGTTGGCGAAAACCGCCTCGACGGTGGACGTGAAGCCGCCGGAAGTGCAAGCGGTAACGCTAGAATAGACCAATGGCCGATGAACCGAAATCTCCCGGCTTCGAGGCGGGTTTGAATGAACTCGAAGCGGTGGTGAAGGAACTCGAGAGCGGCGACCTGCCGCTGGAGCGCGCCCTGGCGCTGTTTGAAAAAGGCACGGAGTTGAGCGCCGCCTGCCGCAAGCAATTGGACGAGGCCGAGACGCGCATTGAGCAATTGATCCGCCGCGGCGACCGGGTGATCGCCGAACCTCTGAAGACACGGGATGATTCCTGAGGCGATGGACCTGCGGCAATACGTAGTGGAACAGCAGAGGCTGGTGGACGAGGAACTGGACCGGGTGGCGCCGCCGGAGCGGCAATCGCCGGAAACCATCCACAAGGCGATGCGCTACAGCCTGTTTGCCGGAGGGAAGCGCCTGCGGCCGATGCTATGCATGGAAGCCTGCCATACCGTGGGGCGGCGCACGGAGGGGGTGGTGACGGCGGCATGCGCGCTCGAGTTGATCCACACCTACTCGCTGATTCATGACGACCTGCCGGCGCTCGATAACGACGACCTGCGGCGGGGAAGGCCGACGAATCACAAGGTCTTCGGCGAGGCCATGGCGATACTCGCCGGGGACTCTCTGTTGACGCTGGCCTTCGAGGTGCTGGCGCGCCTGCCCAAGGTGGATGCGGAGACGCGGACGTCTCTGGTGGCGGAACTGGCGTCGGCATCGGGCACCGTGGAGGGGATGATCGCCGGGCAGGTGCGGGACATCGAGGGCGAAGGAGCGGAGCCGGCGGCGGAGCGGCTGGAGGCGATCCACCGGGCGAAGACAGGAGCGCTGCTGACGGCGAGCGTGCGGATGGGCGGCATCTACGGCGGCGCGGAGGAGGAGGAACTGGCGGCGCTGACCACCTACGGCCGGCACATCGGACTCGCGTTTCAAATAGTGGACGACGTGCTCGACGTGGAACAGTCCTCGGAAACCCTGGGCAAGACGGCGGGCAAGGACGCGGCGCAGCGGAAGATCACGTTCCCGGCGGTGTACGGCATCGGGGAATCGAAGCGCATGGCCGAGCAGGAATTGAGCAAGGCGCGCGAGGCGCTGGCGCTGTTCGGCAAGCGCGGCGCGCGACTGCGCGATCTGGCGGACCTGATGGTGCGGCGCACGGCATGAAGCCCGCCGCCAGACAAAGGGTGGATCAACTGATGGTCGAGCGCGGTTTGGCGGAATCGAGAGAGAAGGCGCAGGCGCTGGTGCTGGCGGGCGAGGTGTCGGTGAACGGCCAGGCGGCGGATAAGCCGGGACGGGCAGTGCCAGTGGATGCGGACATTCAGGTGAGGGCGCGCCCGAGGTACGTCAGCCGCGGCGGACTGAAGCTCGAGGCGGCGCTCGAAGCGTTCCACATCGACCCGCGCGGCAAGGTGTGCATCGACGTGGGAGCCTCCACGGGAGGTTTCACGGACTGTCTGCTGCAACACGGAGCGCAGCGCGTCTACGCGGTGGACACGGGCGCGGGGCAAATCGACTGGAGGCTGCGCAACCATCCGCGGGTGGCCCTGCGGGAGAACACCAACGCGCGCTATCTGGAACCGGCGGATATCGGCGAGCCGGCGGACCTGATCGTGTGCGACGCAAGCTTCATTTCGGCGACGCTGCTGCTACCACGCTTCCCCGCGCTGCTCAAGCCGGAGGGGGAGTTCATCGTGCTGATCAAGCCGCAGTTCGAAGTGGGGCGCGGGCAGGTGGGTAAAGGGGGAATCGTACGCGACGCGGAACTGCGCCGGCAGGCATGTGCTAAAGTACGCGAAGCCGTCGAGGCGATGGGTTATGAGACCGCGATAGTCGCCTGCCCGGTCCGCGGCGCGGAAGGAAACCAGGAGTTCCTGTTGCATGCCCGTCATTGACACGGTAGGGATCATCAGTAAGCCGGGGTCGGCAAAAGCGGAGAAACTGCTGCCGGAACTGCTGGAATGGCTGAAGGCGCGGCGGATCAACGTGCGCTGTGATGAGCAGACGGCGAACTACGTGTCTGGCCTCGAGGCGGTGCACCGCGCGGAGGTGGCGCGGGGCGCCCAACTGTTGATCGTGCTCGGCGGGGACGGAACCCTGCTGAGCGCGGCGCGGAGCGCCGGCGGGAATGACATTCCCCTGTTTGCCGTGAACCTGGGAGGGCTGGGTTTCCTGACGGCGATCACGGTGGACAACATCTTCCCCGAGTTGGAACGGGCGCTGCGGGGGGAGCACCGGATCGGACGGCGGCGCATGCTGGAGTGCGAACTCTTCCGTAAGGACGCCAAGGTGGGCGAGTACGAGGCGTTGAACGACGCCGTGGTGACCAAGGCGGCGCTGGCGCGCATGGTGAACCTGGACACCTACGTGGATCATCATTTCGTGTGCACGTTCAAGGCCGACGGGTTGATTATCGCCACGCCGACCGGCTCGACGGCGTATTCGCTCTCGGCGGGAGGTCCCATCATTTTTCCCTCCGTGGCCGCGCTGGCGATCACTCCCATCTGCCCGCACATGTTGACGAACCGGCCGGTGATCGTGCCGGACACGAGCGAGATCCACATTGTGTGCCGCGACCTGGACGACTCGTCGTACCTGACGATCGACGGGCAGGTGGGCGAGCCGTTGAAGCAGGGCGACCGGATCATCTGCCGCAGATCGGAGCATTGTATCAGCCTGGTGAGGCCGCCGGCGCAGATGTTCTTCGACGTTTTGAGGGCCAAGCTCAAGTGGGGGGAACGGTGAAGAAACTCTCGATCACGGCCTGGATTTTCATCTGCATGGCGGCGGGCATCGCGCTGGGCGTGCTGGCGCCGAAAGTAGCCGTGGAACTGGCCCCGGTGAGCAACATATTCCTGCGGCTGATCAAGTCGATCATCGCGCCGCTGCTGTTCGGGACGCTGGTGTACGGGATTGCGGGGAGCAGCAACGTAAAGACGATGGGGCGGATCGGGGCGAAGGCGATCCTCTACTTCGAGATTGTGACCACGGCGGCGCTGTTTCTGGGCCTGACGGCGGTGAATCTGGCGAAGCCGGGCGCGGGAATGAAGATCGCGCCGGACAAAGAGACGGCGGTTCCAGGCGTGGCGAACACCCCGCCGACCCTGGCGGCCACGCTTGAGCACACGTTCCCCACGAGCATTATCGACTCGATGGCGCGGGGCGAGGTATTGCAGATCGTGGTGTTCACGTTTCTGTTCGGCACGGCGTGCGCGGCCATCGGGACCAAGGCGAAGCCCGTGGTGCTGTTCTGCGAATCACTGGCGGAGGTGATGTTCCGCTACACGCACTACGTGATGTACCTCGCGCCGCTGGGCGTGGGGGCGGCGATCGCCGTGACGGTGGGGTCGAAGGGGTTCGCGGTGCTGTTCGGACTGGGAAAGCTCATTCTGACGATGTACGCGGCGCTCATCGTCTTCGTGGTGTTCGTGCTGGGAGCGGTCATCAAGATCGCGCGCATCCCCGTGCGCCGGTTTTATGAAGCGGTGAAGGAGCCGTGGATCATCGCGTTTTCCACCGCATCGAGCGAAGCCGCGCTGCCGCTGGCCATGGAGAACATGGAGAAGTTCGGCTCGCCGAAACATATTGTGGCGTTCGTGTTGCCCACGGGATACAGCTTCAATCTGGATGGAACGACGCTCTATCTTTCGCTGGCATCGGTTTTCGTCGCCCAGGCCGCGGGGGTGGAGATGAGCCTCGGGCAGCAACTGGTGATGATGCTGACGCTGATGCTGACCAGCAAGGGCGTGGCGGCGGTGCCGCGGGCTTCGCTGGTGATCCTGGCGGGGACGCTGTCGACGTTTCATCTTCCGCTGGAAGGGGTGGCGGTGCTGCTCGGGGTGGATGCGCTGATGGACATGGCGCGGACGTCAGTGAATGTCCTGGGCAACTGCCTGGCCACGGCGGTGATCACCCGATGGGAGGGCGTAGAATTAGAGAACTCGTGAATCTTCTGCATGTCGCCGTTCTGCTCGCCGCCCCCATGGCGGGTGCGGAGCGGGTGATCATCGACACCGACTGCGGCTATTTCGGCGACGACGGCTCGACGCTGGTGATGCTGCTGCGGACCGAAGCCGTGCAGGTGGAGGCCATCACAATTGTGAGCGGCAACGTGTGGGCGGACAACGCGCTGCGCTACACGAAGGAGATCACGCGGCTCGCCGGACATGGAGAGATCCCCATCTACCTGGGCGCGGAACAGCCGCTGCGGCACACCTTGCCTATGGCGGAGCAGGAGAAGCGCCGCTGGGGTCCGATGGAATTTCGCGGCGCGTTCGACGAACCCCGCCCGGCCGTGACCGAACCGCTGCGGCGTGTGGCGGCGGTGAGTGAGATCATCCGCCGCGTGGAGCGGGATCCGGGGCAGATCACCATTGCGGGTTTGGGGCCGTTGACAAACGTGGCGCTGGCGCTCGAAGAGCGGCCGGACATCGCAGGCAAGATCCGCCGCCTGGTGTTCATGGGCGGGCAGTTGCGCGTGAAGGGGAACTCGACGCGGGAAGCCGAGTTCAACTTCTGGTTCGATCCCGAGGCGGCGAGCGCCGTGCTGCGGTCGGCCATTGGCGAGAAGGTCATGTTCGGGCTGGACATCTGCAACCGCGCCATGCTGGACAAGAAGGGGTTTGATGAGATCGTGAAGGTGGAGACGCCGGTGACGGAGAGGTTCCGGGAAGATTTCGGTGTGCGTTATCCGGGATTCTTGAAGAACGCGAAGGCGGAGGTGTCGTTGTGGGACGCGCTGGTGGCCGCGTGGATGATCCAGCCGCGGTTGTTCACCAGGCCCGAGGAACTCTACCTCGATGTGGAGACTGACTTCGGGCCGATGTATGGGAAGGTGAAGTTGGCGGGCGCGGACGCGGAACCGGGAGCGACTCGCGTGTCCATGATGAACAACCTGAACTACGCGGGGGTTTACGCGCTGTTCCGGGACCTGCTGCGGGAGAAACGGTAAATGTATTCCATCATCGAAGCGCCGTATCACATGGGGCTCGAGGAAGTGGCGGTGGGAAAGGGTCCACCGCGCCTGCTGCGGGCAGGGGTGGACGAGTTGCTTGGGTACAGGGAAATGCCGGCGCCGGTGATGCATGTGCGGCCGCGCGATCTGCGCAGCAAAGGGCTGGACGCGATGGTGGACATCAATCGCATGCTGCGCTACGCCGTGAAGGATGCCGCCGAACAGGAACTGACCCCGGTGGTGCTGGCGGGCAACTGCAACTCGGCGATGGGAACCATTGCCGGGCTCGAGACAGGGCGCCTGGGGATCGTGTGGTTCGACAAGCACCCCGACCTCCACACGCCGGAGACCAGCATGAGCGGGGATCTCGAAGGGATGACGCTGGCGATTCTGACGGGAGCCTGCCACGCGGAGTTGCGGGAACGCACGGGATTGAACCGCGTCGTGGAGGAGCAGAACGTGGTTCTCGCATGTTTTTGGGATGTGGAGCAAGGGGAGAGAGAGCGGCTGGAGAACTCGTGGATCAGCGCTCATCCGAGCGATTCGCTGGGCCTGCTGCCGGTGGCGCTGCACCAACTGGCGGAACGGGTGGACGGGGTGTACTTCCACATCGACACCGATTTTGTGGAGGGCGTGGAGGATGCGGCCGGCCTGATCGGACTGGTGCGGGAATCGGTTCCACTGGCCGCGGTGGGCGTGACGAACTACAACCCCGACCTGGACGCGGACGGGGCGTGGGAGAGGGAGATCCTGAAGGCGCTCAGGGGGCTGAATCCGCGGACCGGGTAGCACCGCGTGAGGGCGCATGAACACAGGTGGAATACTGGGAAACGTGGCTTGGCTATGCGTGCGTTACCGGTTAGGCCGCCGTTTTCGGGAGGAAGTGGCGGTATGGCCACTCACACAATATGAATGAAGCGGATCGCATGCGTTTGCGGAGCATGCTGGATGCCGCAAACGAAGCCATAGCCTTCGTGAGCGGACTCAGCCTGGAGGATTTG
Organism: Bryobacterales bacterium; assembly: GCA_020847895.1. Lineage (GTDB taxonomy): Bacteria > Acidobacteriota > Terriglobia > Bryobacterales > Bryobacteraceae > CADEFT01. The sequence continues at coordinate 1,337 of JADLBG010000131.1, read as the reverse complement.
AAGCAGAGCCCGCGGCTCACTGAGGCGCTGGTGAAGGAATTGAAGATCCTCGTCGAGGCGGAGAGCCAGATGTCAGAGGAGGCGCGGAAGGCCCTGCCTCAAGTCCCGTGGGCCCTGATTGTGGAGATGAAGCGCCGTCTAAGCGATCTGCATTCGGGCGTGAATCTCAGCGTGGTGTGGAACACCACGAGATGGAAATTGCCGGAGTTGGCGCTGATGCTGGAAGAGGCGCTGAGAGGACCGGAATTCTGACTATGCCGGCAACCGTCAGTGCGAAGATCCGGCTGCTGATGATTCTGGTGCTGGCTGCGCCGGGCATCGTCCGCCGCGCCCTATGCGCGGAACCCTCGTGTTGTGGACCGGTCTCGGAACAAGGCAGCCGGCTGCTGTCCGTGCTGGATGGAATGAATGTAGAGTCACTGTGGCTGGCGCGTGAACACGTGAACTGGGAGACGGGCGAACCCGACAGGGGGCCGGACTACACCGGACCTGGCCGGTCGACGCATTGCAGCGCATTCGCCGCGGCAGTTGGGAAGCGGCTGGGTGTATACATGCTGCGGCCGCCGGAACACGGCCAAGTCCTGCTCGCCAACGCACAGGCGCAATGGTTCCGTTCCCCGGCCGGCAGGCAGAGTGGTTGGCGGCCAGTGGGGGACGCCCATGAGGCCCAGTCGCTCGCGAACCGCGGAAGCCTTGTGGTGGTCGTTTACGAGAGTCCTGACCCCCACCGGCCAGGTCACATCGCGATTGTCCGGCCGGCGCATCGTCCCGCGAGGCTGCTCGAGGAAAACGGGCCGGAGATCATCCAGGCCGGGCAAAGGAATCATACAAAAACCTCGACGAAGGTAGGATTCCTGGCCCACCCGGGGGCTTGGCCGGGAGGCGTGGTGTTTTACGCCCATCCCATCGCTCCTTAGTGGAACCTGCGGAGCGGCGCTGGCCCGCCGCGAATAATCGATTATACAATCATCACTTGTCCGCCAGCAAAACGCAAAAAAGAAAACAATTTTGTGAGATTTTTGCGTGGTTAGCGCCACTGTTATAGACTGCCGTTAAATCGACTCTAAGGAGAGAAGCACTTATGACCTCGGCCGAACTACAGACGAAGTTGTTGAAGGCCTGCGCGGGCGGAATGTCTGCCTTGCGGATGATCGTGACGCTCCAACCGGTGGGCGGCGTGGGTGACAAAGTAGCCCCGCCGACGCATGAGAAGGGCAGGTACGCATGGGAGAAGCGGGTGATGAACGGGCGGCAGGATGTCGCGACGGTGTTGCTCGACTCCGTCCAGTCGCAGGCGAACCGCTTCGAAGAAGCCCTGCTCGGCAGTGTCCGAGGCG
>JADLBG010000130.1 GCA_020847895.1 Bryobacterales bacterium | reverse complement strand
GTGGCCCCGGAGGCAGGTAGTCGCGAATGCGTCCGCCGGTTTGTCGGCGCCATCGCGGTGGTGGAGTTCGCGGTCACCAGATTGGCCGATGGCAAACCTGCCGGCGGCTCCATCCGCGAAGTCGCCACTCTGGTGGATCAGAGCCCCGGAATGCCGCCTCGGCCCCCCTTCGAGATGAGCGTTACGCTGGTCAAGGGATTTGGGAGCGACCTTCAGGCCTTCGGCTATGACGAGGAACCGCTTCCTCCCTCCGAACGGGCGGCGGAAAGAGAGATGGCGAAGCAGGCATGGAGGCGTTATCGCCAGGAGTTGTTCTTAAACGCTGACCGGCGCCCGTTTGCGGTTGTTGAATGGATACATACTACGGCCGGCATCCGTGTGGTGGCCGTGGAGCAGGCGCCGCGGCCAAACTCCGCCCCCATTAATCAAGGAAATTCAGCACCATGATGTCCGCTCCGATCTCGGTGATGTGGGCCCGGAGCAAGGTCTGCCCGTCCGGCGAAATGGACAATCCATTGTTGCCCGGCAGCGTAGGCGCCGGCAGCTCGATGTTCCTGCCGTCCGCAAATGCGTGAAAGACGATCGGACACGATCCGCCGGAACGGCAAGCCCCAACAAAATAGATGCCCTTCCCGGTCACGTCGAAGCTCTCGCCGAGCAATGAAGGGAGAACCGGCGTCTCCTCTCCGCCGCCCGCCGGCATTCGCCACAGGCTGGCGCTATCTCCGCCGGCGTACCTCACGAAATAGAGCGTCCGTCCGTCAGGCGAATCGCGCACTCCCATGCCCCCGCCGCGCGTCAGTTGCACGGCGCTGCCGCCGCGGGCCGGCATCCGCCAAATCTGATATTCGCCGCCGCGCTTGGAATGAAAATAGATCCACCGGCCGTCCGCGGAGACCTTGGGCGCTCCGTCGCCGGGAATCCCTCGCATGAGCAAACGTGGTTTTCCGCCTGCCGCGCCAATAGTGTAGAAATCAAAATGACCTTCCTTGAGTGCCCGGAACAGGATCGAGGTCCCGTCCGCGGACCACGCCGGCATGTCCACGAAGGTTGCGGTCATCGCGGTCAACTGGCGCGCTCCGCTCCCATCGGCATTTGCGATCCAGATCTGGCCCGTACCCGAGCGCGTAGACATGAATACGACGCGCCCTCCGTCGGGAGAAAAACGGGGGTGAGTATCGATTCGACTCGAGGAAGCCGGCCATCTGAGCAGATGAGATTGAGGCGGGCCGGCCCGCCGCAGATCGAGCGACCAGATGCTCACTCGCTTGCGCCTCTGCGTAAACGCCATGCTTCCGTCAGGTGCCATGGCCGGCAACAGGACTCCATCTCCGGCGGCGGCGACCACGGCCGGTTTCCGGCTTCCGGATACGGAGATCCGCCAGAGGTTGGTTTTGAAATACTCCCCGGAAGCCATGACGATCTCGCTTCCGTCCCTCACCCAGGCCGGGCTGAGTGCAAAACGGTTCCAGGCGGTGAGCCGGCGCGCCTCGCCGGCCGGCGACCAGCTTCGGTCCAGCGGGACAACATAGAGATCCAGCGTGGCAAGCAGCGGTCCCCTGAGGAAGGCGAGCGAGCGGCCATCCGGAGACAGCGCCGGGTTGATGTCGTAGCCGCCGCCGGGCTTCGTCAGCGGGCGGCACGCGCCGGTTTCCGCCGGACACAAGACAAGGCCTACGGCATCGCCCTCCTTGCCCGAGGCGGCGGTGATGAGCCAGTTCCCATCCGGAGTGAAGGCCAGATTGCGGTATTGCGGGACGATTGGAGCCCATAGGGCCGCAATCTGAACGGGGAACCCTCCCGCCGCCGGAATCAGCATGATTGCCACCCTACCCCCGCTGAGATCCCGCAGGAATGCGATCCGCTGCCCGTCCGGAGACCAGGCCGGACTAAGATCGGGAGCGGGATCGTCAGTCAGCCGAGTGGGGGATTCGGAATCCCGCGTTTTCACGTAGATGTCAAAATTGTCTCCGCTGCTCCCATCCCACGCGAAAGCCACCTGGCGCCCGTCGGGGGAGAAGGCGGCGGCGTATTGGACACCGGGATACGAGGTGAGGGGAACCGGCACCCCGGCGGGTCCACGCGGTTCCCGCCCACGAAACAACCAGTAGCCGGGCATCATCCCGGCCGCCACGGCAACAGCCAGTATCCACTTGCGGGGGCCTCCAGGCGAGCGGACCGTAACGGCCGACTCCGGTTGAGGACGCGGATCTTCCCAGCCGACCGGCGCGATGAACCGGTAGCCTCTCCGCGGGAACGTCTGAACAAAACGCGGATTTTCGGCCGAGTCGCGCAGAGCCAGGCGCACTTTCTTGATCGCCGTATTGAGCCCTTGCTCGAAATCGACAAAGGAACCGTCCGGCCAGAGCGCGGCGCGCAATTCCTCGCGGGTGACAAGCTCGCCTGGCCGTTCCAGGAGGTAGATGAGCAGACGGTACGGTTGATCCTGGAGCTTTACCCGGCGGCCTTCGCGCCGCAGTTCGCCTGCAGGCAGGTCGGCTTCGAAAACCCCGAAGCGCGCCGTCCGTGACGTGGGACGCCGTTCATTCCCGTTCATGCCGCAGCGGCCATTTTACACTGATCGAACAATGCAACGATAAACTCCTCCTACGCGGCGCGCAGCAGGCGGATGGCGCCCGCTCCTAACCTCCGGCAGAGCCCCCAGAACGTGGCCAGCCACGCCGCCAGCGCGATGTAGAAAAATACATGCGGCATTTCCAAGAGAAAATCCAGATGCATCGCCTGGGCCATCTGGAACGTGCAGGCGGTATACATGCCGAGCGGAAAGACCGCGCCCCAATACAAAGGATCGTACTCCAGGGGAAAGCGCTTGTAGACATAGCGCCACGCCGCCAGAATCGCCAGCATGGGAATCCACCAGGTTCCCGTCGCCCAATAGAACACCGTGAAACCCTTGAGGAAAGGAAGCAGCGAATTCAGAAACGGCGCGTCCGGCGTGTTCACAATCAATCTGGCGCCGGCCAGTGTCGAGATGGCCATCGCGCCCATGTTGATCCAGTAGGGTGGCGAGAGGTCGCCGGGGGAAAAACGAAAGAACGTGTAGCGGTAGAAAATCAGCGAGATCATCCAGATGTACAGCATCCCGCCCCACAGCCACATGGAGAGCGCGAAATAGTTGATCATGAGCCGGTAGGGCTGATGCCAGTGCAGAGCGACGAGGGCGCTCAGGCTCGCCACGGATTGCGTGGCCACCACGGCCAGCAGCCAGGCGCCGGAGATGCCGTCGGCTAGAGCCGGCTTGTCCTCTTTGATCGTAAGCGCGGTAAGGACCGTGTAGATCAAGGCTACCCACAAGACGACGGCTAGCGCCCAGAGCACGACAGCGACGTGATAATTACCTTCGATCAGCACGAATTGCGCGCCGAGGATGCCGGACGCCGCCACCG
>JADLBG010000129.1 GCA_020847895.1 Bryobacterales bacterium | reverse complement strand
CCTGTTCGAAGAAACCCTCATCATCATCGGCTCGGAATTCGGCCGCACGCCGATGATCCAGAACTCGGGGCTGGAGAAACTGGGGCGCGGCCGCGACCACAACGTTCCGGGCTTCACGGTTCTTATGGCCGGAGGCGGCGTCAAGGGAGGCATCACTTACGGCGCCACCGACGATTTCGGCTTTAAAGCCGTCGACAAACCGGTTCATGTTCACGACCTGCACGCCACCGCGCTGCACCTGCTCGGCTTCGACCATACGCGGCTCACCTACCGCCACGCAGGGCGTGACTTCCGCCTGACCGATGTTCACGGTAACGTTGTGCGCGACATCCTTGCGTAGGAATGACATACTCCAAGCCGCATAGACTGCCGGCGGCGGCGTGTTTTGCCGTTTTATGCATTACGCTCTCGCTGGGGCTTTGGCCCTTTCATACACCCCGGAATCAGGTCACGTGGCTCGCGAAGAGCAATGGAATCGAGTTCGGCAGATATGGAACCGTGTGGAGCATGGGCCCGTTGAACCTATCCGGTTCAGCGGAGTCAACCGGGCACAGCATCGAAATCCGGATGCGGCCGGCGCGATGGTCCACCTCCGCGACGTTCCTTTCGTTTTATACGCCGGACCAGGGCATTTCGCTGGCGCTGAGCCAGTCACTGACGGGCCTGCAACTGGATGAGAATCTTCGCGGAACGATTGACGCGGCGAAGGAGCACACGACGGTGGAGGAAGTGTTTGGCCAAGCGCTGCGGCGCAAGAAGCCGGTGTTCGTTACGGTGACGTCGGGAAGCAGCGGAACCACGGTGTATGTGGATGGCGCGGTTGCGGGCCGGGCGCCGGGGTTCCGCATTCCGGCAGCATCATTTACCGGGCAGTTGGTGCTGGGAGACGCGCCGCGCCAGCCCAACAGCTTCTCGGGTGAAATCCGCGGGCTGGCGTTGTATGACGTCGAATTGTCCGCGGTCCAAGCGGCCCGGGACTTCGAGACATGGACACGGAAAGGCCGCCCCGATCTGGAGGGCGAATCCCGGCCCGCGGCGTTGTATCTTTTCGAGGAACGGTCCGGCGACCGGATTCACAACAAGGAGTCTCCGGGAATGGATCTGCACATTCCGCAAGAGTACGCGGTGCTCGATAAGATCGCGCTGGAGCCGTTCTGGGAGGAATTCAACTTCACGCGCTCTTATTGGTCCAGCGCGGGCAAGAACATCATCGGGTTTGTTCCATTCGGCTTCGTCTTCTATGCGCTTACCTGTCAACTGCTTCCCCGTCGAAGAGCCGTGACTATAACGGTGTTCCTCGGCACACTGGTGAGCCTGACAATTGAAGTGGGGCAGATTTTTCTGCCGATGCGCGATTCAGGAACGACGGACCTGTTCACGAATACCTTCGGGACGTATCTGGGGGTGCTGTGCTTCCGCCACCTCTATCCGTTGGCGGAGAGGCGACTACCGTGGCTCGGCCGCTTTTTCGGAACGGCGCCTTCCAAGGCCGCGGAGTAACAACCCATTGAAGGCAGGCGGTGTGGCATGCTGGGAACGCTATGCGAGACCCGGAAATCATCGAAGCGGAAATAATGGAAATCAGCGCCATCGCCGACGACACGATCAAGTTCGAACGTATTGTTTCCTGGTGCGCGGCTCATCCCGACGAGGTTGCCTATGCGCTGCATTTGCTTCTGGGCAGGCACGGCAAGCGGTCTGCCGGCGAGGCATGATGCCTGCCATGGGAGACCGGCCCTACCGCAGTTCACCGACGCGGTGAATTTTCAACATATTCGTGGTGCCTTTACGGCCGATGGGTTGGCCGGCGACGAACACCACCGTGTCCTTCGGCTTCAGGCTGCGGCGCTCGCAGAGCATCTTATCCACTTGCGAGAGCATTTCGTCTGTGCTGCCGAGTTGAGGAGCAACGACGGGGCGGATGCCGAAGTTGACGGTGATCTGGCGGGCGACTTCGTGGGTGTGGGTGAAGACGTAGACGGGGACGGGCGGGCGGTAACTGGAGAGGAGACGGCCGCTGGAACCGCTGGCGCTGAAGACAACAATGGCGGTGGCATTGACGAGTTGTGCAGCCTCGATGGCGACGTGGGCGATAATCTGCGGGTCGGTCATACCGGGAACAGGATGGAGCGGGGGAAAGCCTTTGCGGCGCACCGAGATTTCCGTCTCGTTCGCAATGCGGGCCATCATGCGGACCGCTTCGACGGGGTACTGGCCAACAGAGGTTTCGGCGGAGAGCATGACGGCATCGGTGCCGTCGTAGATGGCGTTGGCGACGTCGCTCACTTCGGCGCGGGTGGGGAAAGGGCTCTGAATCATGGATTCGAGCATCTGGGTGGCGGTGATGATGAATTTGGCCTTGCGGCGCGCTTTGCGGATGATCTCCTTCTGGATGGCAGGCACTTTTTCGACGGCCATCTCGACGCCGAGATCGCCGCGAGCCACCATCACTCCGTCGGATTCGCCGAGTATGGAATCAAAGTTTTCCCACCCTTCGGGCTTCTCGATCTTGGCCACGATGGGGATGGACGCGTCGTTCTCGTCGAGGAAGTGGCGCAGGCGGAGCACATCTTCGCGCACGCGGACAAAGGAAAGAGCTACGAAGTCAGTGCCGGCCTGGAGCCCTTCGCGGAGGTCGGCCATGTCTTTCTTGGTAAGGGACGGCGTACTGAGTTTGACGCCGGGAAGGTTGATGCCCTTGCGATCGCTGATGGGACCGCCGGCCACCACCTCGCAGAGAACCTGGACGCCGTCGCTTGAAAGGGCGCGCAGTTCCACGCTGCCATCGGCGAGCAGGATACGGTCCTCAGGTTTCACGTCCGTGGCGAATTCCTTGTATGTTGTGGAGGCGCGACGGCAGGTGCCGGCGACGGATTCGGTGGTGATGGTGAACTCGGCTCCCTTTTCGAGGACACATTGCCCGTTCTCGAAGGTTTCCAGGCGAATCTTGGGGCCTTGAAGATCGAGGAGGATGCTGGTGTTGGTGCCGAGTTCTCCGGCTATTTTTCGCACGGCGGAGATCAGATCGGAGATCTCGCCGGTCCGGGCGTGGGACGCGTTAATGCGGAAGACGTTCACTCCGGCCACGATCAAATCATGAATCGCCTGCCCGGAACGGGAGGAAGGACCAAGAGTGGCTACGATTTTTGTGGTGGGCATCTACAGGCCGCCTGCAAGGCCCGGGCGCGGCTGATGCAGGCGTGACTTTCATTTTGGCACGTTGCCGGCCCGGCTTGTGTTTCCGTTTACTTACGTGCTTCAGCAGAGGTGGAATTTCTGGCATAATGAAGAGCGCTCTGGCCATCATCCGGCGCCCCCAGCCCACCAGGGACAAGGATGAGATTTTTAGGACCGACACGACATCACAGGCTGAACGAAGCCGCGGGAGTAGTGTATCTGGTCGGCGCACTGGTATTGTCGCTGAGCCTGTACTCCTTCTATCCCGGCGATCCATCATTCAATACGGCTACGCCCGACATCCGCGTACAGAACCTGATCGGCAAAGCCGGCTCATATACTTCCGACCTGCTGTTTCAATTGTTGGGGTGGGGGGCATGGGTATTGCCGGCAGCAGTATTCGCCCTGGCAGTGAAGTGGCTGCGCTCGCGGCCGATTCAGGTGCCGTTCGTGAAGGCAATCGGATTTTTTCTGCTGGTGCTCGGCTCCTGTACGGGTCTTGCGCTGATCCCTTGGCTCCATCCACTACAAGGCGTGTTGCCGCCGGGCGGACTGGCCGGGGTCCTGGTTGCGGATTCGCTGGTGAGCGCGCTGAATCAGACGGGGGCGGCGTTTCTGACGGCCACCACGCTGTTTGTTTCCCTGTACCTGGTGTCGAGCTTTTCGCTCGCGAAGGTGCCGGTATGGTTCGAAGGACCGCGACAATGGCAAGAACAGCAGAAGAGCCGTTGGCGGAGATGGAAAGACCAGAGAGCGCTGAACCGGCTGGCGAAGCAACAGTTGAAGGAGGAACGGGCGAGGGCGAAGGCAGCAAAGCGAAGGCCCGCGGAGACGGTTCCCGGCCAAGCCGTGGTGAATGCTCCGCCTGCCGCGCAGTACGCGCGGGAAGACCGGCCGCCATGGGAGGAGGCTGGAGAGCAGGGGCAGTTCCGCGCAATGGAGCCTACTGTTGACGAAGCAGCGGAGCAGGAAATCCCGATCTGTGTTCTCGAGGAGCCGGAACCGTTTCCGCCGCCGCCCCCGCGCACGATCGTGGAGCCGGAACCGATGCGGCCGGCAAATCCTCCACGGCGGCGTCCGGTGACGTTCGATCCGCCATCGACAACCCTGTTGAATGAGGCGCCCGTGCGAAGCGCCTATGACGGGCAGGAATTGAAGGAGATCGCGGGACGAATCAAGTCGAAGCTGGAAGAGTTCAACGTGCTTGGTTCGGTGGTGCAGATCAATCCGGGTCCGGTGGTGACGACGTTCGAATACAAGCCCGAAGCGGGCATCAAGTACAGCCGGATTGTGACGCTGACGGAGGACCTGTGCCTGGGACTGCAGGCGGAATCCATCTTCATCGAACGGCTGCCCGGAAAGCCGACAGTGGGCATCGAAGTGCCGAACACGAGGCGGGAAGTAATCAGCCTGCGGCAGATTCTTGAATCGGAGGAGTTCAGCGACTCGGGGTCGAAACTGACGATTTGCCTGGGTAAGGACATCAACGGCCGGATCAAAGTGGCATCGCTCGAAGCGATGCCGCACCTTCTGATTGCGGGCTCGACAGGATCGGGCAAGAGCGTCATGCTGAACTCGCTGATCATGTCGATACTCTACAAGGCGACCCCGGACGAGGTGCGGATGGTGCTGGTGGATCCCAAGCGCGTGGAGATGGGGATTTACGAAGGAATTCCGCACCTGTTGACGCCGGTGATCACGGACGCCAAGCAGGCGACGAACGCGCTGCGCAACGCCGTGCTCGAAATGGAGCGGCGGTTGAAACTGCTGGCTTCGCAAGGGGTGCGCAACATCGAGCAGTTCAACAAGAAACTGAAGCAGGCGGCGGCGACGCCGAGGAGCCTGTTTGAAGAGGAGGAGCCCGCGGGAGAGCAGGAGCAGTTGAAACCGCTGCCCTACATTCTCATTGTGATCGACGAGTTGGCGGACCTGATGATGCTGGAGCGGGCCAATGTGGAGGCTTCGGTGACGCGACTGGCGCAAATGGCGCGCGCGGTGGGAATGCATCTGGTTCTGGCGACGCAGCGTCCGAGCGTGGATGTGATTACGGGTTTGATCAAGGCGAATTTTCCGTCGCGCATCAGTTTCCGGGTGGCAACGAGGGTGGACTCGCGCACCGTGCTGGACGTGATGGGCGCCGAGCATCTGCTGGGGCGCGGCGACATGCTGTATCTGCCTCCAGGCTCGTCCCGGCTGGTGAGGGTGCACGGCGCGCTGGTGACGGAAAACGAGATCAATCGCGTGGTGGAGCACTGGCGGGACCAGGCGCTGCCGGACTATGACGAAAGCTATCTGAAGCCGCCGCCATCGGAGGATGACGATCTGGAAATCGGATCGGAAGAGGAAGGCGGCGGAGTGCAGGATGCCATGTACCAGGAGGCGGTGCGCGTGGTGCTGGAGATGGGCAAGGCGTCAACGTCGATTCTTCAACGGCGGCTGCGGTTAGGGTACGGTCGCGCGGCGCGCATTCTCGACATGATGCACCGCGACGGGATCATCGGTCCGCCCGACGGAAGCCGGCCGAGAGAAGTGTTGAAGCGCCCGGACTGGCTCGATGAGATCGAGCAGTGAAGTCAGATCTTGGGGTTGCCGCGATGGTTGCGGCGGAACTCCTCATCGACGGACTTGCGGCCGCGGAATCCTTCCTGTAATCCGTGCCAATGGGAGATGCCGGATTCGCCGAGCTTCCAGCAGAGGTATACTTCCTCGCCCTTGTAGAGGGTACGAAAATCGAGAAGGCCGATGTCCAGGTCCTTGACCTCGCAACCTAGTGAATGGATGTGCTCGAGGGCTGCCTTGAGCTGAGCGGCACAAGTGTCGCGGCGTGATTTTTCCGCGTTGAGCCGCGGCGCGTCCACCATGGCTCCGCCGCTCATGAGGATGCGGCGGGACTCGCGTTCGAGGACTTCTTCCGCCTCCAGATAGAAGCGCTTCAATTCGATGGCGGCGCGAATGGAGTTCTCGACTTCCGGCAGGAGCGCTTCGGCCTCTTCGAGGGTGAAGTACCGGGACATCCGGGCGGTCAGACGCCGGAGACCTGAACCGCAAGGGTGCGGCTGCGGGGTCCGTCGAATTCGGCGAGGATGATGCTCTGCCATGTTCCGAGGAGCACGGATGCGTTGCGGACCTGGAGGCAGAGCGTCTGGCCCATGAGCATTCCGCGCATGTGGGCATCGGCGTTGCGGCGCTCGCAATCCGAGTAGAGAGGATCGTTGTGACGGTAGTATTCGTTGCGGTCCACTACCTTCTCAAAGAACTCCTTCACGTCGTGGAGCAGGGCGTCCTGCCATTCGTTGATGAAGATGGCGGTGGTTGTGTGCAGAGTTTGCAGGTGGACGATGCCATCCTTCACGCCGCTTTTGCGCACCACTTCGTTGATGCGCTCAGTGATGTTGGACAACTGCGTGCGGTCGCTGGAAATCCAGTCGATGATGCGGTTGTAAACCTTGTAGCCAAGGTGGCTGGCTGTTGAAACGTCGCTAACCTCACTGGTTCCCGTGGAAGCCTTTACTGGACTCATGTCCTCCCCTTCTCCTTCAGTTGATACACGAACCCGCCGGCGAGATTCAAAGAATGCAACTGATCCCCGTTTAGTATAGCAGGAAACGGAATTAAGGGATTCCGTTTGAGCATGTTAGAACGCCGCGGCGGCCTTCCCTCACGGACAACGGGCGGCAAGGCTATCTTTCAGAGAATGTCATGCGTTTATCCGGAAATTCAGATCCGCAGGAAAATCCTGCGCCGGTGCATCCAGAAGAGCATGAGCCAGAAGACGAGCAGGACAGCAGTTCCGCGGAAAAACGGCTCGAGTCCGGCTCCCGCGAACTGGAATACGTTGGGACCCAGGTGGATGCGGAACGAGTCGGTGATGAATTTCCCGAACAGGTGAGCGATCAGGTAGGCGGCAATGGAGTTCATGCCGATGACGACGAGGGAGAAGGTCCAGCGCAGGTAGCCCTTCACGTCGATGAGCCAACTGAAGCCGGCGAGGATGAGGAAGCAGGCGCCGCCGCTGGCGAGGGTCCAGGCCGGAGTCCAGATTCGCTTGACGACGGGACAGATGCCGGTGAAATGCAGCAAGAGCCCGGCGGCGATGCCGATGACACCCGCGAGGAGCAGTCGCTTCATGGGGATGGATGGGGCGGCGGCGCGGAGCCAGCGGCCGGCAACGAGACCGAGGATCATGGTTCCGAGAGTGGGAATAAAACTGAGCGTGAGGTAGCCGCCGCCGTTGTATAGAAACGGTTTGACGCGCGGGAAGAGATTGAGGAACCAGACGTCGAAGGCCTGCCCGAGGTTGCTGTTCTTGTTCCAGTGAGCGGCGAAGCCGGTGAAGTTGTGCTGCCAATCCGCCGGTAAGCCGACAGCCTGATAGTCGAAGGCGGGGCCGGGCGCGGGATAGAGCGCCCAAGCCAGCCAGTAGCCGCCCAGGATGACTCCGAGGGCGGTCCATTGCCAGCGGGCCGGACGAAATCCGAGGAGGAAGAGGAAGGGGTAGCCGAGGCCGATCTGGGTGAGGGTGTCCTCAAAGGTGAAGTTGGTCATCGGGCTCGAGAGGGAGCGAAGGAAGATGCCGAGCCAGACGAGCAGGAGGGAGCGCCAGAGCGCGTGCACGAACATCCTGTTGAAGGCGGCTCCCTTGGCAAGGCGGCTGGCGATGGAATAAGGAAGCGCGACGCCGACGAGGAAGGAGAACGAGGGTTGGATGAGATCGTGAAGGGAGCAGCCTGCCCACGGCACATGGGTTTGATTCCAGGCGAGAATGCTCCAGAACCAGTTGCCCGGGTAGGCGCGAGAGACGCGCGCAAGTTGGAGCACTTCGGCCATCATGAGGAACATGACGAGTCCGCGGTAGACGTCGACGGCGACATTGCGGCGGACGGTTTGGGGTTTGCCGCCGGGGTCGCGGGCAGGGATGGTGGATTCCAGAACGGCTTGCATCGGGCACCCTCCTCAGGAGTTTTCAATCTAGCATTTCGGAATCAAGCGGGGAAGGGGCCGCGGTGGGAGGGTAGGCGCAGTTCCGCGAGACTCACTTGCGGCGCGGAGATTTGGTCTTGAGCACGATGGGCGTGGCGGCGAAGCCGAACTCCTTGCGGAGACGGTTAATGAGGAACCGCTCGGTGGAAAAGTGCAGGCCGCCTCGACTTCCGGTGAACAGGACAAATGTCGGCGGACGGACGGAAGCTTGCGTGATGTACTTCAGCTTCAGGTCGGTATCCATGTTGAGGGACTCGACGAAGCGGTTCAGTTCGCCCGTGGAGACGCGGTGGGATGCCGCGTCATAGGCATCCTTGACGTGGCGGAAGATCTGGGGAACACCGGATTTCGTCTTCGCGGAGAGGAAGAGCACGGGAGCGAATTCAAGGAACTTCAGATTGTCGCGCACTGCCTGGAGGAAGGTCTTCCGGTTCGTTTCCGAAGTGATGTCCCACTTGTTGACGCAAATGATGACGGGGCGGCCGTCCTCGACGGCATAGCCTGCAATGGTGGCATCGAGGGCGACGAATCCTTCGCTGGCATCCATGAGGAAGAGGACGACGTTCGCCATGCGGATGTGGCGGCGCGCCATGACGACACTGAGCTTTTCCGCCATGAGCCTTGTCTTGCCTTTGCGGCGGATGCCGGCGGTATCGACGAAAGTGTATTGTACGCCGTCATGATCCACGGATTCGTCGACCGCGTCGCGCGTGGTGCCGGCCACCGGAGAAACGATGGCGCGCTCTTCGCCGACAAGAGCGTTGAGGAGCGTGGACTTGCCCACGTTTGGACGCCCGATAATGGCCACCTTGATGCGCGGGGGGCCAACAGAGGCGGCGGACTCCTCCGCCTCGGGAAAGGACGCGGTGACGTGATCGAGCAGTTCCTCGATGCCGATGCGATGCTCGGCGGAGACGGGCAGGACATCGGCGATGCCCAAGGCGTAGAATTCGTGGACCAGCGATTCGCGGGCGGCGGCATCAATCTTGTTGACGGCCAGAGTGACGGGCTTGCCAAGCTTGCGCAGCAGGACGGCAAGTTCCCGGTCGGCGGCGGTGATCTCCGTGCGGCCATCGATGAGAAAGATGATGTGCGCGGCCTCTTCCAGCGCGACCTTGGCCTGCTTGAAGATTTCCGTGGGGATGAGGTCCTCATCGTTGGGGATGATGCCCCCGGTGTCGATGATTTCGAATTTCCGGCCGTGGTGGTGGGCCTTACCGCGGATGCGATCGCGCGTGATGCCGGGCTCATCCCCGACAATCGACCGTCTGTCCCGAATGATCGCGTTGAATAAGGTGGATTTGCCGACGTTCGGCCTGCCTACAATAACCACGACCGGCAGACTACGCTGCGGGTCCATGCAACCTCATGATACCATCCGCCCATGTCTTACTACCCGGTGTTCCTGGACTTGCGCGGGAGAGAGGTGCTGGTGGCGGGCGCGGG
>JADLBG010000128.1 GCA_020847895.1 Bryobacterales bacterium | reverse complement strand
TCGAGAAGATCTATCAGTTGACCAGCAAGCGCGGCATCTTCCTCATGACGGATGAATGCTACTGCCGGTTCCTGTATGATGAAGAGCCGTTCTCGATTGCGGCCATGCCGGGAGGGAAGGAAAACGTCATTGTGGCCGGGTCGTTGTCCAAGACCTATGCGATGACGGGATGGCGAATCGGGTTCGGCCTGGCGCCGGCTCCCGTGATCAGCGCGATCGGCAAATTGCAGAGCCATATGACTTCGAACCCGACTTCGATTGCCCAGAAAGCCGCCGTGGAAGCGCTGCGCGGTCCGCAGGAGTCCGTGGGTGTGATGCTGGCCGAATACCGCCGCCGCCGGGATTATGTGATTGCGCGCCTGCGCGCCATGCCCGGCGTCAAAATCAATGAGCCCAAAGGCGCCTTCTATGCCTACCCCAACATCAGCGTGGCCTTCGGTAAGAGCGGCATTCACTCGGCGATGGACTTCTCGGAAAAGCTCCTCGATCAGGCGAAAGTCGCGGTCGTCCCAGGCGAAGCCTTCGGCACCGATAAGCACATCCGCATCTCCTACGCCACGTCCATGGAAGAATTGAAGCGGGGCCTCGACCGCATTGAAACCTTCCTCAAGGAGTTGAACTGAGGTTGCCAACGGCAGTTCGCATTGCCCCGTCGTTCCACGAAAAAGTGTGGGGATCGACGGGGCTCTCCCCTTGGTTTCCCGATCCGGAAATCAAGATAGGCGAAGTCTGGTTTGACGGAGATGGAAGGCTTCCGCTCATCAAGTTCCTCTTCACCACGGACCGCCTCTCGGTCCAGGTCCACCCTGACGACGACTATGCCCGCGAGCACGAAAACAGCTCTGGCAAGACCGAAATGTGGCACATCCTGCGGGCCGCTCCCGGAGCGGGCGTAGCCATCGGCTTCCGCGAGAGTATCTCCTCCGAGCAGTTCCGCCACGCCGCGGAAACCGGCACCATCGAAGCCTTGCTTAACTGGATCGCGGTTCGTCCCGGCGACACCCTCTTCATCCCCTCCGGCGCCGTGCATACGATCGGAGCAGGGCTGGCCCTTTGCGAGATCCAGCAGCGTTCCGACATCACCTACCGCATTTTCGATTACGGGCGTCCCCGTGAACTGCATCTCGACAAGGCTGTGGAAGTCTCGCACCTGGGCACGTCTTCCGGCCGCGCCACCTTGCCCGTGCGCTGCCCGTTCTTCCATGCCGAACAACTCCTGCTGAACGGAGAAGCCAAGGTTGTCAGCCCCCGCACACAGGCGCTGATCGTTCTCTCCGGAGAAGGTCTGATCGAGGATGAGCCCTTTCTGCCGGGCGAGGTCTGGGAACTGCCGGCGGACTCCTCCATCCCGCTCCGCGGCCAGGGACGCCTGCTGCGGACGTTCGTCCCCTGACCCAGCGGCTATCCCATTCCCAATTCGTCCACGTTCTCAAGCGGCGTACCGCATTCCCTGCAAATCACCGCCAGACAGTCCCCGCACACCAGCGGGCGGTCCACCGGCTTTGCGCAGTTCGGACAATAGTATTGAACAACCTGTTCCGGAGCACGATCTTGTTGCATCTCCTGCTAGACTAGCAATCGGGACCTATTCTCCGCCTAGTGGTTTGATGCATCACGTTCGCAGTATTTTCCTTGCGGGATTCGTTTGCCTGCTGGCTTCCTGTGGCTCGGAAACACCCAAAGCCCGCCCCATTGGCGAAGCCTTTGCCGGACCGGCGGCGCTGCCCCTTCGAACCGATCTCACTTCGCGTTCCGAAACCGTGGCGACTCTCAAACACGGCGAGCGGCTCGAGGTCTTGCAGGTCCGCCGGAGATTCTTCAAGGTGCGTAACATGGGCGGGACCGAAGGTTGGGTCGACGGGCGGAACCTTCTCTCCAGCCAGCAGATGGCGGGCATTCAACAAACCCGGTCGAAGGCGGCCGCCATGCCCTCGCAGGGCAAGGCGATGGTGTATGACGCCCTCAATGTCCACACCGAGCCGAACCGGCAATCCCCCAGCCCGTTTCAGATTCCCCCAGGCGGTTCCGCGGAAGTCCTGGCGCGCCTTTTGACGCCGCGTGTCCCTTACCATTCAGCCCTTGCCGGCATTGTTCCACCGCCGCCCCCTCGTTCCCGAAAGACGAAATCGAAGAACCGCAAGACAGGGAAGTCCTCCTCCGCCGAGGAACAGAAGCCGGAAGTTCCCCCGCCTCCAATGCCGCCCGGGCCTAAGTTGCCCGGCGACTGGCGGGAGCTATCCCGTTCCGAACTACCCGAGGACGGAAAGCCAAGTGTGAAGATGGATGACTGGACTCTGGTCCGCATGCCGGATAAGAAAGCCGGCTGGGTGCTGACACGCATGCTGGTGATGGCCATTCCCGACGAAGTGGCGCACTACGCCGAGGGCAAGAGAATCACCTCCTATTTTCCCCTTGGCGAGGTGGTGGATGAGGACAAGAAGAAGAACCACTGGCTTTGGACCACGCTCAGCCATTCGCTGGAGGATTACGATTTCGACAGCTTCCG
>JADLBG010000127.1 GCA_020847895.1 Bryobacterales bacterium | reverse complement strand
CCCGCTTACGTCGGTGGGCGGGATGACATCCTGAGCCCTCCCTGGGTGGGTGGTCTGGGCGGGTTCGCCGGATCCAACTTCATCACTCAACTCCCCGGCAAGCCGTCTGCTCCCTTTGTGCCTGACATCACGTTCGCCAACCCCTTCCCGGCGGCCCTGCAGGCCGTTGCCGGAGCTTCTCCCAACCCCACTATCTACGCCATGCAGCGGGATTTCAAGAACGCCGCCATCCAGCAGTGGAACGCCACGCTGGAACATCAATTCAATTCCGATTGGGCGGTTCGCGCCACGTACGCCGGCAGCCAGTCGCACCATCTCCAGTGGTTCTTCGGGGACATCAACGTCCCGCGCACTCAGACGCCGAACGTGACCACTCAGAATCAGCGTCCCTATCAGCCGTGGGCGGGCATCCTGGCAACGCGCAGCGGCGCGTCTCAGAATTTCGGCCAGTTTCAGTTGGGCGTGACCAGACGTTTCAGCAAGGGGCTCCTGTTCCAACTGGAGTACGCCTGGACGCGCAGCCTGGACAACCTGGAAGCCGTCGGCGCGCCGCAGAATCCGAACTTCCCCGGGTTGGATTATGGCAACAGCTCCGGCATCCGCCGGCACAGCCTCGTCTTCAACTACATGTATGAATTGCCGTTCGGACGCGGCAGACAGTTCCTCGGCGGAATCAACAAGGTTGCCGACGCGGTGATCGGCGGCTGGCAGGTGTCGGGAATCACCACTTACGTTACCGGACCTCCGTTCTCGGTCACCTTCGGAGTTCCTTCCAACTATGTCGGCTGGTGGGGCGGACGCGCCGACCGCGTCGCGGGTTCGGATGCCTACTCGGGACAAGGCAGCGGGCATGACATCATCAGCGGCGTCCCGTGGTTCAACCCCGGCGCATTCGCTCCACCCACGCCTTGGACCTGGGGCAATGCGGCGCGCAATTCGCTGTTCTCCCCAGGATCGGCGAACTGGGACATCAGCTTCGCGAAGAATTTCCCCATTCGCGACCGCTACCGGCTCCAGTTGAGAACCGATCTCTTCGACGCCTTCAATCACTTCAACCTCGGCGGACCGACCAACGCCATCGCCGACACGCGCGACGGCGGCTTACCGAACGTAAACAGCGGCAAGATCCTGGGCGGCAGCGGCAGTCGGGTCATCCAGGTGGGCGCGCGCGTGTTCTTTTAACGCTTCCTGGGGGGCGGCGCCTGCACGTATGACGACTCTTTCGGTTGTTCATTCGCAAACTGGTCGTCGTCCCTCATCTCCTTCTTGAGCCGGTACAGTTCCTGCTTCAACATCGACACGGTCTTTTGCGCCTCGGGATCGTTGTAGATGTTGCGCATCTCATGCGGGTCCGCCGCCAGGTCATAGCATTCCCACTGGTCCTTCTTCCAGAAGTAGATCAGTTTGTGCGTGGCGGTGCGGATTCCATAATGAGCCCGCGTGTTGTGATCCCCGGGATCGTGGTAGTAGCGGTAATACATCGCGCCGCGCCAATCCCGCGGTGTCTTCCCTTCCCAGATCGGGAGAAAGCTGCGCCCCTGCATATCAGTGGGCGCCGGTGCTCCCGCCAGATCGAGGAACGTCGGAGCAAAATCGCAGTTGATCCCAATCGCGGACGATGTGCTCCCCGGCCGGATCACACCCGGCCAGCGGACCAGGAACGGCATCCGCAGAGACTCCTCGTACATGAAGCGCTTGTCGTATAGCCCATGCTCGCCGAGGAAGAACCCCTGATCGCTCGTGTAGATCACAACCGTGTTCTCTCTCAGCCCGTTCGCATCCAGCCAATCCAACTGCCGGCCTACGTTGTCATCCACGCTCTGCACGCAGGCCAGGTAATCCTGCATGTACCGCTGGTATTTCCAGTCCTCCAGTTCCTTGCCCCGTAGCGTCTTCCTGACTCCGTCAATCTCTGCCTCCACCTCCATGGGCTTCACCCCCAACCACTGGTTCAGGTCCGCGCCGGAAAGTCCGGCCGGCGGCTTGAGCTTCAGGTCGCGCCGCGTCAGATCACGGAAAACCGACTGCTTCTGCTCGCGAAGAGCATCGGTCCTGCCCGCATAGTCGTCCCGCAAATTGGCCGGCTCCGGGATGTGTTTGTGCTCGAACATCTTCCGGTGCTTCTCATCGGGCGTCCACTCCCGGTGCGGCGCCTTGTGGTGCGACATCATGAAAAACGGCTTGTCCTTCGGACGGTTCTTCAACGCGTCGATGGTGATGTCCGTGATGACATCCGTGGCATAGCCTTTGTAAGTCTCCGAGCCATCCTTGTCGTAAAAGGTCGGGTTGTTATAGACACCCTGCCCGGGAAGGATGTTCCAGTAATCGAAGCCGGTGGGGTCGCTTCCCAGGTGCCATTTTCCGATCATCGCCGTATAGTAGCCGGCCTTCCGCAGCATCTTCGCCACCGTGGGCTGCGATCCGTCAAAGCGGTTGAAAACCGGCACTCCGTTCAGATGACTGTACTTGCCCGTCAGAATGGTGGCGCGGCTCGGGGTGCAGATGGAATTCGTCGCAAACACGCGGTCCATTCGCATGCCTTCACTGGCGATCCGGTCGAGGTTCGGCGTCTGGTTCACCTTGCTGCCGTAGCAACTGATCGCCTGGGAAGCATGATCGTCCGTCATGATGAACAGGATGTTCGGCCTTTTCGCTCCGGCCGCCGATCCAAACGCAAGCTTGGCAAGCGGTCCGCAGGTTAACGAGGAGAGCGCAAGCATCCTCCGCCGGGAGATGGATTCCATAACGCATCTCATGATACACGCTTCACGAGTCGAGCCGCGTTTCAGTGGCTCATCGCGTACATGATGTAGTTCACCGCGATCCGGATTCCCAACCCCGAAAACCTCTCCGGATAGTTCGGATCATCCGCCCACTCCCAGGAATCGCCCAGATCCATGTTGTGACAGATGGCCACCATCAGCCGCCCGCGGTCGTCATAGATGCCGCGCCAATGCGGCTCCACGCCGTCGTATTCGTAAATGCGCCCCGTGTAGAGATATTGCGCCCCAGGCACCTGGAATCGTTTATCCAGGTCATACATGACGTGAAAGATCGGATCGCTGTTGGGGATGTCGACAATGGGCCGGTCGGGAAAGACGCGGCGCATGCTGTTCACGAAGATCTCCCATTCCCAGGTTCCGTGGAAATCGTCGCACATGAAGAAGCCGCCGCGCAGCAGATAATCGCGCATTTTCGCGGCCTGCTGATCGGTGAGGTTCCAATGGCCCACTTCCACGCCGTATAGAAACGGCCAGTTGTACACATCGTCACCGTCGTCGAGGTTCACCGGTTGCTCCACGGAGCGCGCGTGAATCCTTGTCAGCCGGCGCAGCGCCTGCGCGATGTGCCGGTCTGACCGCGGGTAGTCCGTGGTCCAGTCCGAAACGCCCTCGCGCCAATCTCCCGCGAAGCGCCCGCGCCGCCCGCCGCCCATCGGCGGATACATCAGGCGGGCAAACACCCACTCCGTCTTCTCCGCATAGTCCCTGGGAAGAGGAAATGCCTCATATTCCCAGCCGGGGTACTCGCGAAATGGCTTTTGGAGCGCTTGTGCCGCGGTAAACAGCGTGACAAGAACACCCGCGGAGAGAAGAACTGATTTCAGGCGCATGGGTCAGTGCCCTGGCGGCTACCTATGCAAAGGCTAGCACGACTAACGCGCTCTCGCCTGAAGCGGCTTTTTCAGCTCTTCCTCGAGAATCGGCTTCAGTTGCGCCGGGTCCATCGCCCCGCGGTACTGGCGTCCGTTGATGAAAAACGTGGGCGTGCCCTGCACTCCGGCGCTCACGCCTTCCTGAACGTCCTTGCGCACTTGCGCTTTGTACTTCCCGCTGTTGAGGTCGGCATTGAACTTCGCCAGGTCCAGCCCTAACTCCAATGCCCACGCGCCGAGCTTCGCGCGCGAAATCTCGCGCGGGGCGGCGAACATCCTGTCGTGTAGTTCCCAGAACTTTCCCTGCGCGTGCGCCGCCAGCGCGCCTTCCGCCGCGATCTCCGCCTGCGAATGGTCCTCCAGCGGGAACTGCTTGTACACCAGCCTTACGTCCTTCGGGAACATGCTTAGCAGCGTGTAGGCGTTTTTCGCGGCGATGCGGCAGTAGGGGCATTGGAAATCGGAAAACTCCACGATCGTGATCCGCGCGTTGGCGGGGCCGCGCGATGGCGCGCCCTCGAGCGAAAGCTTCACCGGTTCGCCAAACAGATTCGCCCGCCGCGCGCGCGCCAGTTCCGAATCCTTGAGCGCCGTCCGGATTTGCGCCTCGGTCTTGCCGGCCTTCAACTGCTGCACCGCGATGGAAGCCAGCGCCCGGCTGTCGCCGCAAGCCGGATCCTTCACCCGGCATTCGGCCACGCGCATGCCGCAGTTGCAGGTGCAGCCCTCCTCGCGCAGAATCTTCAGCAGCGTCGCCTTCCGCGGCGTGCTCAGGCCTGATGTATCGAGCGCGGGCAGATCGGTAGCCTTCTGCCAGTCCTGTGCAGAGGGCGCTTGCGCGCGAAGAAGACATCCGGCAAGAAGAAACACACCGGCACGCAGCAAGAGGTTCATCCCCACTATTATCCCCTATTGCGGTAGTTTCAACATATGTACAATCCACTGACGCGGCGCGCTGCTCTTCCGCTGCTCGCCGCACCCGCGTTCTCCGCCGGACGTCCCCAGGGTCTGCTTATCGACACGCACATTCACCTGTTCGACCCGAACCGCTTTCCCTACCACGCCAACGCGGTTTACAAACCGCCGCCGGCGACTCTCGAAGCTTACACCCGCTTCGTCGCCGAAGCCCGGCTTGACCACACCATCATCGTCCACCCCGAGCCCTACCAGGACGACCACCGCTACCTCGAATACTGCTTCGCCCACGAACCGTCCCCCGGTTACTTCAAGGGAACCTGCCTGTTCGACCCCATTGATCCGCGCACTCCGGCGCGCATGGTGGAACTCACCCGGCGCAATCCGAAACGGATCGTTGCTCTGCGCATCCACATCAACCGCGCACCCAAGGATCCGCCTACCACCACCGGCGCCATTCGCGACCGCGACCTGCGCCATCCGCAAATGAAGAAGACATGGCAGGCGGCGCGCGACCTCGGCTTGGGGATCCAGATGCATTTTATCCCCTGCTGGGCGCCCCAGATCGGCGAACTCGTGAAGCAGTTTCCCGACACGCCGGTAATCCTCGACCACCTTGCCCGCGCGGGACAGGGCACGCCGGCCGAATATCAGGAAGTGTTGAAGCTCGCCAAAGCGGGCCGTGTCTACATGAAATTTTCCGCGGTGCGCTACTCCTCCAAACAAGGGTTCCCTTACAGGGATGTGCAGCCGCTCGTGCGCCGTACCTTCGATGTTTTCGGCGCGGACCGCATGATCTGGGGCGGGCTTGGGGCCAACATGGACGACTTCCGCAAGGCGGTACAGGTCTTCGGCGAGATGTTCGCCTTCGCTTCGGAAGGGGAGCGCGCCAGGATCCGCGGCTTGACCGCGGCGAAGCTCTTTTCCTTCTGACAGGCGGCAAGTCTGCTATAAGTGGGTGAACTATGAACCAACCGCTGCAAGTGGTGCGCACCGAGGATGCAACCACCGCCGGAAACTACTTCGTATCGAACTACCCTCCCTACTCGTTCTGGCGCCAGGAGCGGGCGGTCGACGCGTTTGCCGCGCTCGAGCGCGCGCCGGCTCCAGGGACACCGCTGGGCATCTACTTCCACATTCCTTTCTGCCGCAAGCGCTGCCACTTCTGCTACTTCAAGGTCTACACCGACAAGAACGCCGGCGAGATTGAAACGTACCTCGATGCGGTGATCCGCGAGTTGACGCTCTACTCGCAAAAGCCGTTCATCGGCGGACGCAAGCCGACGTTTATTTATTTCGGCGGCGGCACGCCGTCTTACATCTCCTCGCGCCAACTCACGCACGTCGTCGAGTCGATGAAGGCCTTGCTGCCGTGGAACCAGGCCGAAGAGATCACCTTCGAGTGCGAGCCCGGCACGCTCACCGAAGGCAAGCTGCAGGTGATTCGCGATCTCGGGGTGACGCGCCTCAGCCTGGGCATCGAGAATTTCGACGAACAGATTCTGAGGCTTAACGGACGCGCCCACGGAGCGGCAGAGATTGACCGCGCCTACCACTTCGCGCGATCCATCGGCTTCCCGCAAATCAACATCGACCTCATCGCCGGCATGATGGGCGAGACCACGGAAAACTGGCAGGCGTGCATTCAAAAAACCATCGCCCTCGACCCCGACAGCGTCACCATCTACCAGATGGAGATCCCGTACAACACCACCATCTTCAAGGAAATGAAAGCGGCCGGCCAAACCGTCGCTCCCGTGGCCGATTGGAAGACCAAGCGTTCCTGGATGGACTACGCTTTCACGGAACTCGAGACAGCCGGCTACTGCGTGAGCAGCGCGTACACGATGGTGAAAAAATCTTCGAACGCGGGTTTCCGCTACCGCGATCTGCTGTGGACCGGCGCCGACATGGTAGGCCTGGGCGTGGCCTCCTTCAGCCACGTCGGCGGCACGCACTTTCAGAACCTCCACGAAATGGGGCAGTACGTCGCCTCGATCGAACAGGGGAAACTCCCCATCTACCGCGCCATGACGCCCACGCCGGAGGAGCGTCTCATCCGCGAGTTGGTGCTGCAACTGAAACGCGGCGTTGTGCAGAGCGATTATTTCCAACGAAAATTCGGAGTCAACATTCAGGAACGGTTTGCCGACGCCATCGCGTCTCTGCGCCATCAGGGATTCCTGATTGCCGAGGAATCCGGTCTGCGGTTGAACCGCGAGGGGTTGTTCCAGGTGGACAGGCTGTTGCAGGAGTTCTTCCTTCCCGAGCACCGCACCACGCGGGTCGTATGAGCCGGATGCACTCGACCGCAGCGGCGGGATTTTCGAATCGTGACGGCATCGAGACGGAGCAACTGCAAAAACTCCGCTCGCTCCTCGCGGCCCTCATTCCGGGAAATGCGTTCTACACGCAGAAGCTGCGTGCAGCCGGAATCGGCCCCGAAATCGAAAGCCTCGCCGGGTTCTGCGAACTAGCCCCGTTCACCCAGAAGAAAGAACTGATCGAGGACCAGCGGCACAACCCGCCTTACGGGACCGACCTCACTTATCCGCTGGAGCGCTACTCGCGCTTCTGCCAGACCAGCGCCACCACGGGCAAGCCGATGCACTGGCTCGACACGCGGGAAAGCTGGAACTGGATGCTGGACAGTTGGGACCGCGTGTTCGAGGCGGCCGGCGTCACCGCGCGCGACCGCGTCTTCTTCGCATTTTCCTTCGGCCCCTTCCTCGGCTTCTGGACCGCTTTTGAAGCGGCGGCACGCCTGGGGTGTCTGTGCATTCCCGGCGGCGGCATGCGCAGTTCGGCGCGGCTCCACGCCATCCTCGCCACCGGCGCCACCGTGCTGTGCTGCACGCCCACCTACGCAGTCCGCCTCGCGGAAGTGGCGGCCGAGGAGAAGATGGACCTCTCCGCATCGAAGGTGCGCTGCATCCTTGTCGCCGGAGAGCCCGGCGGCAGCATCCCCGCCACTCGCGCCCACATTGAAAAACTTTGGCCCGGAGCGAAGGTTGCCGATCACCACGGCATGACGGAAACGGGTCCGGTGAGTTACGGTTGTGCCCGTGTGCCGGGGGTGCTGCACATCATCGAATCCGCATTCATCGCCGAGGTGATTGACCCGCAAACCGGGCGGCCCATCACGCCGGGAGGGACCGGAGAACTGGTGCTGACGAATCTCGGGCGGACCGGTTCGCCTCTTCTTCGCTATCGCACCGGAGACATCGTGCAGCGCGCCGCCGAGGCGCGGTGCGAGTGCGGAACGTACGACCTGGCGCTTCCGGGAGGGATACTGGGCAGGACCGACGACATGCTGGTGGTGCGCGGGGTTAACGTCTACCCCAGCGCGGTGGAGGACGTCCTGCGAGCCCACGAAGGGATTGCCGAGTACCGTGTGGAGGTTCACAGCACCCGTGCGCTCCAGGAACTGAGCCTGCAGATCGAGCCGACGGCAGGCTATCCCGACCCTGGCGGTTTGGCGCAGCGGCTGGAGGCGGCTCTTCACCGCGCCTTCGCCCTCCGCATTCCCGTTACCCCCGTTCCGGGCGGCAGCCTTCCGCGCTTTGAAATGAAAGCCCGCCGCTGGGTTCATCGTTAACTGATCCTTTTCCCCCCGAACCTTTCGCGTATCCGGTCAGGAGCGCTAACAAGCAAATGAAAGTTCAAACAGCTCTCTTGGTATTTCTATGGGGTGGACTGGCAGCGAGGGGCGGCGAAACGCCGAAGGAACTGATCGGCGATTGGAAAATGAGCCAGGGCACGGGATCATCGTACCGCGACGCGCGCACGGGATCCCACAGCTCGCCGAACATCAACAACTACGTGTATCGCATTGAGCCGAACGGCGCCTACCAGCATGCGACGATGCTGTCTTCCTCCCTGTACAACTGCACCATGCAGATCCTCGGTTTCGAGATCGGGGCGCTGACGGTAGAAGGGCCGAAGCTGACCTTCGAGGACCAGGGCGCCACCATCACGAGCAAGGACAGTTGCCGCAAGGAGTGGAACTATCAGAAGGCGGGCCGTCTCAGCAGGCAAACGTTCACGTGGCGTGTCGAGCGCGAGAACACGGGCACGGTGCTGATCCTGCGCTGGCCGGACGGCAGACAGGATCGCTACTACAAGCAGACTGCCGGCCAGTAGCGGCTACAGCACCTTGCTGAGGACGCCGCCGTCCACGACGAGTGTGGTCCCGGTGATGTAGCTTCCGGCGTCGCTGGCCAGCAGCAGGGCGGGGCCGATGATCTCCTCCGGATTTCCCCACCGTCCGAGCACGGTGCGTTCGGTGAACTCCTGCTTCTGCTCGTCCGTAAGGATCTTCAACGGCAGGTCCGTGAGGAAGGGACCGGGAGAGATGCAGTTCACGGTGATGTTGTACGGCCCGAGGTCGATGGCGCCGGCGCGCGCCATGCCGATGAGCGCTGCCTTGGTGGCGCAATAGACGCTGCGGCCCTGCTTTCCACCCAGCCCGAGCACGGACGAAATGTGGATGATGCGCCCCCAGCGGCGATCCTTCATCTGGGGAACGACCGCGCGAGTGAGGCGCATGCAACTGGAGAGATTCAACTCGACGATGCGGTCCCAGTCTTCATCCCGCACGGCGTCGATCAATTGCGGGACGTTGGAGCCGGCGTTGTTGACGAGGATGTCGACGCGGCCCAGCCGTTCGGTGGTCTCCGCGGCGAGACGGTCCACCTGCCCGCGCTGATTCATGTCCGTGACCATCCACTCCACCTGGACCGGGAGCCCCTCGGCGACTTGCGCGGCGGAGCCGCGCACTGGAGTTTCTACATTATTTCAAGCGGCAGCGGCCTGAACGAGGGCGGAATCGGTGATTTGAAAGCCGAAGATCTTGAGCAATGCAGGTTGCTGCGTCATTTCCTTGCGCAGCAGCGTGATGAGGT
>JADLBG010000126.1 GCA_020847895.1 Bryobacterales bacterium | reverse complement strand
CGCCTCCGATGACCAATATTTTCAAGTTTCAGCTCCTGGTTCGTTAAAATTGAAGGTAACTACGAATGATGCCAAATCTGGGACGCGCCGTAAAATACGATGTCATTGTCGTGGGGGCCGGTCACGCGGGCTGTGAAGCCGCCCGTGCGTGCGCGCGCATGGGTCTGCGCACCTCGATGATCACGATGAATCTTGATCTCATTGCGCAAATGTCCTGCAATCCGGCGATTGGGGGTATCGCCAAAGGGCATCTTGTGAGGGAAGTGGACGCAATGGGCGGTGTCATGGGTGAAGTGGCGGACGCTGTTGGAATCCAGTTCCGGCTGCTGAACACAAGCCGAGGGCCGGCGGTTTGGTCACCACGGGCGCAATGCGACAAGAAACAGTACCGGCTAAGAATGCGTGAGGTGCTGGAGCGCGAGGACAACCTGCGCATTCTTCAGGCGGAAGTTGCAGGGCTTTGGATTGAGGGGGATTCGATCCGGGGCGTGCATCTGAGAGACGGTAGAAGTATTTCATCTTATTGTGTAGTAGTAACAACCGGTACGTTTCTAAATGGGATTGCTCATGTGGGAGAGCAACAGTACGGTTGCGGTCGCAATGGCGAGGCTCCGTCGCAGCTACTTGGTGAGCAGTTGCGCTCCCTGGGTTTGGAGTGGAGTCGGCTAAAGACGGGGACTCCTCCGCGGCTGGATGGGAGGACGATTGAGTGGGACCGTTTCGAAGCGCAGCATGGCGATTCGGAACCGACACCTTTCAGCTTTCTGACGAGAAGTATCGATCGGCGGCAGGTACCGTGCTACATCGCCTACACGACAGAAGAGACGCACCGAATCCTTCGTGAGGCTATCCACCGATCGCCGTTGTACAGTGGACAGATTGAAGGCGTGGGACCGCGATACTGCCCTTCGATTGAGGACAAGATCGTGAAGTTTCCGGACAAACTGAGGCACCAGCTTTTTCTGGAGCCGGAAGGCCTGGACACTTACGAGGTATATGTCAACGGTATGTCGACGAGCATGCCGATTGATGTGCAATCCGCCATGGTGGCAAGTGTCCCAGGTTTGCAGGATGCGGAAATGATTCGACCTGGGTACGCGATCGAATATGATGCGATCGACCCGCGAGAATTGAACCATGCGCTCATGGTGAGGCGTGTTCCAGGCCTGTTCCTGGCAGGGCAGATCAATGGAACATCCGGATATGAAGAGGCCGCATGTCAAGGTCTTTTGGCGGGTTTGAATGCAGGCTGTTGGCTGGGAGGGATGGACCCGTTGTTGGTTGGGCGGTCGGAGGGGTACACTGGCATCCTTGTGGACGATCTGGTAACGAAGGGGGCGGAGGAGCCGTACCGGATGTTCACGTCGCGGGCGGAATTTCGATTGCATCTTCGCATTGATAATGCCGATGACCGACTGACACCCATCGTTCGCCGATGTGGGATTGTGTCATCAGAGCGTTGGATGCTGTATGAGAAGAAGGAGAGACAGAAATCTCGTGTCTTGTCGTTTCTTTGCGAGGGGCGAGTGAATAGGGCGGACATTTCGCTCGCCGCGGATGACCGGCCTGTCTATTCCGTATGGTTGCGCCGGCCGGAGGCGCGGATTCAGACACTGTTAGGCGTGATCCGGGAATTTCTTGCGGAGGAACCTGCCCCGGGTTTGTTGACGACGATTGAGACGGAATTGAAGTATGCCGGCTACATCGAACAACAGCACCGTCAGATGCAGCGCCTTCGTGATTCCGAAGAGCGACGGATTCCGAGCACGATGGAGTTCGAGTCAATCCCTGGGATCAGTCGAGAGGTTTCGGAGAAATTGAACCGGGTACGGCCGGAGACCTTGGGTCAGGCTGGTCGCATCCCTGGGGTGACACCAGCGGCGGTCGCTGTCCTGGCTGTGTATCTGGATCTGGGCAAACGGGCCGTATGAGCGATTTCACTGCGTTGTTGCTGGAGGAACTGGGTGCGGAGTTTCTTTTGAGCCGCGAGCAGGTTGGGTTCTTGGAGTCCCACTACCAGTCTCTGGTGAAATGGAACAAGGTCCTGAACCTTACGCGGATCACGGAAGTGGCGGAGGCTGTACGTCGGCACTATTGCGAGTCGATTTTTCTTGCGTTCCAGTTACCCCCAGGGCCTCTGAGAGTGGTGGATATCGGCTCGGGTGGTGGTTTTCCCGGTATTCCGCTCGGAATGGTGCGGCCTGATGTCCGCGTCACCTTAGTCGAATCGCATCAGCGGAAGGCTGTATTCTTGCGAGAGGCTACGAGAGGGCTTCGGAATTTTGCGGTGGCGCCGGTGCGGTCGGAGGTTTTAGCTGAGGGCTCATTTGACTGGATGGTGTCGCGTGCAGTCCGGTGGGTAGACTTGCTGGGGCTGCGGCTTTCGGCGAAGTCGGCCCTGTTGATGTCTGTTGCTGATGCGGCGGCGTTGCAGGCACGGCCTGAAGGCTGGGTAGTGGAGAAGATTGTGAGTGTGCCGTGGAATGAGGACTCGGTGCTCGTGACGGTGAGAGTGGGTGAATGAGGCAGAGAAGCCTCTATCCTTCTCCTCTTGGCTCGCTTGACGACCCGCAGGAGGAACCACGTATACGAATGGAGGATCTGAAGCATCAGTCTCTCGCCTCGTCGCCGGCCTGACGTCCTCGTGACAGTGAGGGTGGGTGAATGAGGTAGGGACGCGGCGGGAGGTGTTCCACGTGGAACCTGGAGGGCCGAAGGCGGAACAATGGCCTGGGTGGGTCGCCTTGTTCCACGTGGAACAGGGCCTGCAGGCCTTGCAGATTCAACTCTTGGCAAGGGATAGTGAGAGGCGGGTTTCGCCGAATGGCTTCGACGCTCCGGAGAATTGGCGACTAACTGCCTCGAGTGAGGAAGCCCTGTTACAAATGCGCCTCGCGCGTCCCACATGGTGGTGGCATCGTCATCCAGGCTTGTGGTGTGTAGCTCTTGGTTGCCGAGGCAACCGGACTTGTCCAATGACTCGATGGAGGTTGGCAGGTAGGCTGAGGAGGTTAACTAAACTAGAGGCCCTGCGACGAACGGCACTCACCCGATCCCGATGTAAACGTGAAGCCGAAGTAACCGTCGTCTGTTGGTGCCCCGCTCCGCCGTACGCGGCGATGCCGCGCGCGGTGCAGTTAATGGATCTTCGCTCAATCGCAGTAGGCGCATAGTTTGAGAAGTTGAGGCCGGGTGAAGCGGTGATGCGTCATTGTTCTCGGGACTCCGGCGTCCATGACCACGAAGGGAGTCCGACATGCCGGATCAACGAGGGAGCGCTCTTCCTGAAGTGATAGAGGACAATTCGTTCATTTCCGGACCAACCGACTTACAAGGGCTGCGATCCTCCGGTGCCGGCGAAGCGAATCCGGTGGCGACAGCTACGATTCGAGACAAGAATCAGCACATAAAAAACATCTAGCCCCACGTTCCACGTGAAGCATCCCGCCGCCCCAAACCCAGCCGTGCTAGCATATGGTTTCCCATACACCTTTCCATCATGGCAAAAGTAATCGCCATCACCAACCAAAAGGGCGGCGTCGGAAAGACTACAACCGCCATCAATCTGGCCGCTTCCCTCGCCGCCAATG
>JADLBG010000125.1 GCA_020847895.1 Bryobacterales bacterium | reverse complement strand
CGGTAATGGCGGGCACTTCGTTGGCGGGCGACATGATGGCCATCATGGTGAGGATCTCCGGCTTCTGCAACTGGCCGCGGATGACGCCTCCGGGATTCACGGTGGTATGCATGTTGACGTAGAAGCCAGCGGGATTGTCGAGCATGTCTTTCAGGGCAGCGAGCGCGGCGCCGCTGTCGGCCGTGACCTGCGCCGAGCGTGTGATGGCGCCCTTGCCCGCGGGGTCATTGATGTTGCCGCCCGCTCCGCCGATGCCGGTGTTGATGACCACCGGCCCGTTGACTGTGGAATCCCCGCGATGGATGTGCAGGCCGGTTAGCTCGACTCCACCTGGAAAGGTGTAGTTCACGATGAAGTCCACCGTGCCGGAGACGACCTGTCCGGACGCGTCGCGTACGACATGGGCGCGGATGGTGGCCGTGCCGCCGGCGGCGATGTCGATGGCCGGGATTTCATTAGAGGGCAGCATGGCTGCCCGGAAAAAGATGGTTTCGGCCGATTGGCCGAACAGGGAAACGGCGGCGAACACACAAAGCCCCAGTGCGCGTTTCATGGTTACCCCCAGAGAAATTAGAAACACTAAGCTATATTAGACACACATTTGGAACCGGGTGGAACACGTCATTCGAACTGTTTACGGAATTCGTTCCACTGTTCCTCGAGGCGGCGGAGGTGTTCTTTCAATTCGGCGACTTCGGCTTCGAGGCGGCCGATGCGGTCTTCACGCACAGGGGCAGGCGGCGGAGCGGCGGTGAGTTCCTCCACATCCACTGGGCCGGCGAGCAGGTGCATGTAGCGGGCTTCCTTCTGTCCCGCCGTGCGCGGCAGGCGCAGGGCGAGCGGCTGCAATTCCCGCTCGATGAGGCGGTCAAGGGTCTCTTCCACTTCCGCTTGATCGGCGAAGGCGTGGATGCGGTTGGTGCGATCCTTCAACTCGTTGACGGTTTGCGGGCCGCGCAGCATCATCACGCAGAGCACGGCGAGCTCACTCACCTTGAGCCCGCTCTTTTCCGTGAGCAGTTCCTTGAACTTGGGCACGCGATGATCGGCTCCGGTGATCTTCGCGGTAAGCCCGCGTCCTTGCAGCATGACGAGGACGGCGTCCACGGTGACGTCGTCGTAGGAAACCACGGGTTCGCGGCTGGTCTTCTGGTTGCACGCGGTCACCAGTGAGTTCAACGTAAGCGGGTAGATATCCGGAGTGAGGAATGATTTCTCGATCAGACACCCCAGCACCCGCAACTCCTCGGCGCTGAGAGGGGTGGGGATCACGTAGTCCGAGGGAGGCGTGGCGCCTTCTCCGGGGCCGCCAAAGAATACTGTTCGCATCTACTACCAAGTTACTCCGGCAGCTTCTCCTTCGGCTCCGGCAGGAAGAAACTGGCTGCGACGCCCACGCCATAGACGAGCAAGGCGACGATGGCTGCCGCGTTGGCGAGTTTGGCGGCGGGGCCGGCGCCGGAGGTGATGTTGGCGAGATTCGTGGTGAGCAGTGCGGCGGAGGTGCCGAGCATGCGGCCGCCGATGTTGGCGGCGAAACTCTCGCCGGTTCCGCGGAGGTAGGTGGGGTACATGCGGGGGAGGTAGTTACCCCAGAAGCTGAACTGGCCGACGGTGAACAACCCGGCGAGGAAGATGCCGATCTTCAGCAACTCCAGATTCTCCTTGGCGGGGTAGAAGAAGACGAGCGGGACGATGAACAGGCCGGGAATTTGGAAGACGCGGAGCAGATTGCGCCGGCTGGCGATGCGGATGGCGAGGAAGGCGAGGAGGAGGCGGCCGGCGAGTCCGCCGATCTCCTGGTATTGCTGGACGACGCTGACGATTTGCTGCTGGACGGGGCGCGCGAGTTTGGCGACCTCGGGAAGGCCGGGAACGATACGCGGCAGGTGCTGGATGGCTCCAAAGGCGGCTCCGTAGCTGCAGGCAAAGAGGATGGCGGTGACGAGGGTGACTTGCAGATATTGCGGGCGGAACAGTTCGAGGACGCTGGGGCGTTTGAGAGTGCCGGCCTCTTTCTTCTTTTTCCATTCCGGGGAATCAGGCAGGAAGGGACGGATGAGGATGAGCGGGATAGCGGGGACGATGCCGGAGATGAGTGTGTAGCGCCATGCGGAGTGGCCTCCATAGACCGCGGGGAGGGAGGCGGCGAAAGTTACGGCGAGGTAATAGGATCCGTTGGCGAGTATGCCGCCGATGGATGAGAATGCCTGCGTATAGCCGAGGACGGATTCGCGCTGCCTGGGGTGCGGGAAGAGTTCGGCGAGCCAGGCGACCGCGGCCACAAACTCGACGCAGAGGCCGATGAAGGTGGTGCAGCGGAAGAACAGCAGTTCGGGGAGGGAGGTGGAGAAGCCCGCGCCCACCGCGGAGAAGGCATACAAGAGGATGCTGAAGACGAGGACGCGGCGCCGGCCCCACAGATCGGTCATGTAGCCGCCAACCATGCCGAAGATGCCGCCCGCCACCGCGGGACCGAAAAACAACCAACCGACCCACTGGTTGTAGGGCGGGGTGCCGGGCTTCAGGTTGCCGAGTTCGCCGAGAACGGGGGCGGCAATGAGGGGGAAGACGAGGATGGAGTAGATGTCGAAGGCGAAACCGAGAGCGGCAATGAAACAGATGAGCCATTGAACGGGTGTAAGGCGAGGGGCGGGCGCTTCGTGGTTGGCCATAAGGGTGATCGTGCTAGTTTACCCAAACCGGGATCGAGGCGTGGTAGGGACAGTGAGTTCGCGCGGGTCATTGAGGGTCAGCATCGTTTGTCCTTCGGGTAGAGCTGATCCACATTGCGCGCGGTGACAAGGCGGTGCCTTGTGTAGACCGCAGGGGGCACAGGCTTATTCTGGAGGATGTCGAGAGCGAGGCGGATGAGGGCTTCGCCGTAGCGCTCGGGGAAATAGGCGACAGACCCGATGAGGCGGGTGGCCGGTTGGCGCATCTCGATACGGGCATCGAGAGTGGCTCCCTGTCCGGCAACGGCGCAGAGGTCATTGCAACCGGCGTCATGAAAGGCCTCGATGGCTCCGATCGCGTTCGGGTCATTCATGGCAAGGATGAGGGTCCGCCGCGGCTTGTGCGCGCGCAGGTGACGCTTGACGGCGCGAAAGGCTCCCTCCAAGGTGTTGGCGCCATCGAGGTGAAAGACCTGCGTATGGGGGACGGGGGCGAGTTCCGTGAGTCCGGCGAGAGCGCCGGTCATGCGGGATTCGAGGAGCGGGCCGCCGGCGGCGAGTTCGATGAGGAGCACGTGGGAGAAGGCGCCGCTCCAGTGCTCACGAGCCCAGCGGGCGAGGGCGCGGCCGGCGATGCGGCCAGCCTCGTAGTTGTTTGCGCCGTAGTAGATGGCTCCGGGGACGGGGAGGTCGACGGAGATGAGCGGGATGCGGACCTGTTCGAACTTGGAAGGGATGACCTGGGCGAGGGATTGGAAAGTCTGAAAGTCGATGGCGACGTCGACGCGTTCATCGATCATGCGGTCGACGTTACGGCTCGTGATGTCGGGGTCGTAGCGGTTGTCGTAGAAGGCGAGATCGATTTCAAAAGCGGCGGAAGCGCGGCGGAGGCTCTCGGTAACCTCGTGGGCGAAGAGGGAAGTCTCGGTTTGCGAGGCATAGCCGATGCGGAGGCGGCGCTTACCGGCCACCTGGACAAGAGAGCGATAGCCGCGGCGGGCGACGCGTTCGACGAATCCGGCTTCCTCGAGGGTGAGCAGGAGGCGGGAGACAGTGGCTTTGTGAAGGCGGGTGCGGTCGGCAAGGTCCTGGACGCGAAGGATCTCCCCGGCCT
>JADLBG010000124.1 GCA_020847895.1 Bryobacterales bacterium | reverse complement strand
GGGCAGGTATTCTTCCTTCTCTTCCGGGCGCAACGCGGCGAGCCGCGAATTCCGCACCCAGGAGGCGTCGGGAGAACGGTTCGAACCGTTGGGCAGGTCGAAACCCGCCGACGAGTCAAACGCCGACCCGCTCCTGTCCTGGTTAGCCCAGTTCCCAAGCTGTCGCGTGATCTCCGCGTTTTGAAGCCCGCCGCGGGCATGCGCCGGAGGCATGAGGATGACGTCTCCTTCCGCGGTCCGCTCAATGCGGAAGTCAGGATTGGCCTGCACGAAGTCTGCGTACTCCCTGCGGCCGATGGGCCGCGTGAATTGGAAGAGCACTCCCTGCTCCTCCAAATCCAATCCTTCGAGACTGACCAGCATCCGGCTCATTCACTCGCGATCATAGCACGCGGATTTACTGCACCATCTCGGCTTCAATCGCTACCGTGGCGCGCACGTCCACATTCCCCACTTCGATGGGCGTGGGTGTTCCAGCCGCAGCCGAAGTGCGCGCGTCAAACGGCGTCACGACAACGGAAGAGCCCTCCTGCGCGATGGTGAAATTCCCCAGCCGCAGGCCCAGTCCGCCGACGATCGCCTCCGCATCCGCCTTGGCCTGCATCGTCGCCATCCGCAGCGCCTGCATGCGCGCAGGCTGTGGATCCTTCAGCGAGAAACTGATGCCCGGAATGTTCGTTGCCCCGGCCTGCACGGCGGTATCGATCACGCGCCCCGGTAGATTGAGATCACTCAACGTCACCTGAATCGTGTTGCTCGCCGTGTAGCCCGCCAGACGCGCCGGGTTGCCCTCATAGCGCGGGTTTAAAGAGTAGTTCAGTGTCCGAATGTCCGCATTGGCGCCGAGCAGACCGCGCAGGTCCCCCAGCACCTTCGATGTCGCGGTGGCGTTCTGGTCGCCGGCCTCCTGCGCCGTCTGCGCCTGCGTCGTCACACCAACGCTCACCTTCGCCTGATCGGGTTTAATGGACACGACGCCATCGCCGGACGCCCGAACGACAGCCCTGCGCGGACCGATTTGGGCAAACGCCGCGACAGTAAAGAAAGCGGCGGCGCCCAGATAAAGAAGGGATCGAAACATAAACAGGCCTCCATCAACAGTGGACGCGGAGTCAGCCTTACTGTAGCAGTTTCCGATAGACAGCGCGCGCCTGTGCGATGTTACGAATTGCCTCCCCCTTTGCCTCCCCGGAAGGAAAGCGAGCCTCCCCTTCGGCCCATCGCTCGAGGAAGCCCAACTGCTCCAGAAACAGCCGCGCCGAATCCGCCGCCGCCGCCGGCCGCCCATCCGCCTCCAAGTAAACCGGCGACGAGTGCGCGAACACCGGTTGCTTCCACCACGTGGCGCCGTACGGCAGCATCTTGCGGCCATGCGCCCGCGCGGCAATCCATCCGCCACGCTCGAGCGTCATATTCTTCTCGATCACCGCTTCCCGATGCGCGCCTCCCGGCTTCGCCGAAGCGATCACCTTGCCGTTATGGATAATCTCCAAAACGTCGTACGGCTCGATGGAAGCCGCGCGAGCATGGATCTTCACCGCCACCGGCTTGTCTCCGAACCGGATGGTCTCTCCCGGCCCAGTCCCGTTCACGCTGAACTCGAGCAGCGGGTAGGTGGAAACGAACGTGTGCCCCTTGCGGATCCCGTCTATCCAGGAGTCATAGCTCAGGGGACCGTCCGTCCGCACATAGGTACGCGCGCTTCCCAGCGGCGGATTGATCGCCATCTTGTCCGACCCCGAAGACATCGAAACATGGAAGCCGCAGTTCAGGTAGTGATAATACGTTTCCACCGGCGCCATCTTGTACACGCGCGGCCCATGCATCTTGTAGATGTCCACCAGAATCGGATGATGCCCGAACGGGCTGCCCGTCGTCAACAGATCGATGGAATCCACCTTTCCCAGGGCAATATCCAGCGGAGCCTCGAGCGAAGGATAGGGCCAGTGCGCCCACGTCACCAGCGCCCCCTGATCCCGCGCGTCTGTCATCGCCTGGAACATCCACGGCCAGTCGAATCCGCCCACGCCGCCTTCCCGCAACCCGCCCGTCGACACCGGCCACACGATCGACTTCAGGTTCTGGAAGATGATGTGCGCCAGCAGCCCGTGCCGGAACTCCTCGCCTGTCTTGACGAAGTAGCGGCTGTCGGAAACCGGCTGCAACTCGAGCCCGCGGAAATGCTCCACGTTCTGAAAATGCCCGTCCCCCGCCCGGCCGTTGCGGTACCCGCCCTTGAGCAGCAGCAGGCTGCACACCCGCAGCCCCTCGCATTCCATCTCGTAGCGGATGCCCGCCGGATCCGGGAAATGCATGTGCGTGTCGCCGGGATACCACCCCTTGGCCTCGAAGTCCTCGAATTTCTTCATGTCCAGCCGCACAGCCTGTCCCGCCGCCGCGGTAATTTCCACCGTCTTCACCACCGGCGCATATTCGTATCCCTTGCGCGCCTCGAAGGTGTAGCGCCCGGCCGGCAGGTCAATGAGTTGGCCGTCATATACATAGGCATGCAGTTCGTAAAGCGACGTCTCCGCATCCCCCAGCAACAGGTCGCCGGCCATCCGCCTGGTTGGATCGGGAAGCGACAGATGCCCGAGAGGCGCAAAGTAGTCCCCGGCTTCGTCCACCACCCGCAGCCGCACGCCCGCGGGTTGGCCGGACCCGTCCCGCACTTCGATCCGCACCCGCGCCTGTCCGGGATACGGCTCGCGGCTGGGAAACTGCGCCAGCGTCAACAACGCAGCGAACAGGGAGGCTAAGATCGCTCGTCTCATCGGCATCACCGCCTATCCTCCCACAAGTTCGCTTCTGGATGGCTGCAAGGATGCGTTCAGGCGACAGGCGGATCGGCGGTTTACCACCGCACAAATTTCGGCTCTTGATGACGGTTTTCTCCCCTGGTTCCCGGGATAAGGATAGATCACGGTTCAGAAGGTTGAACCGGTGACGCTCGAAAAATTTCTTAAAGGAGAAACAAACCATGGTTTTACGATGGACGAACTCAATCGCGGCGCTCGGTCTCGTGTTGGGCTTGCAAGGCAATCTCTTTGCCGAAACCGGTTCGCTCCGCATTCTTCAGTTTCCCGGTGAAGGGGCAACGTGGTGCCTCGGGATGAACCCGCGTGGAGAGATGGTTGGCGAATACTTCGTTGGCTCACGCCCATACGGCTTCCATCTACAGGGCGACACATACACCCGAATCGACCATCCCGGCTCCACGTCGAGCTACGCGTTTGATGTGAACGCTCGTGGAGACATCGTAGGTACGTACAATAACGGGACCCGCAATTTTGGGTTCCTGTATCGAAACGGAATCGTGACCTCCATAGAGTCGCCGGGCTCGAAGGGGAACGGGGCACAAGGCATCAACCCTTCCGGAGACATCGTTGGCTGGTCGACGGCGCTGGCGGATAACAAGACTCGCGGATACCTGCTGCGCGCGGGAGTCTTCTATGACATCCTCTTCCCCGGAGCCAACTCAACGAGCGCCTTTGGAATCAGCCCACAGGGAGATATTGTGGGGAACTACGGGTCCGGCGGCAAGACTCACGGATTCGTACTGAGCCGGGACGGCGTCTTCACCGCGGTGGACTTTCCTGACACGAGAACGGTCAACACGACGTTGTACAAGATGAGCGCATCGGGCGAGGTGGCCGGAACCGCATGGTTGTCCAACGGCGAAGTCCACGGGTTCCTTTGGAAGGACGGGGTGTTGAGGCAGTTCGACTACCCAGGATCTGTCGGAACAATGGCGCATGGGATCAACTCCGAAGGAGAATTCTGCGGCATGGTCAAGCTGACCGCGGAGACCCCCTGGGGAGGTTTCGCCTGGCAATGGTAGCGGCGCAGCCTGCTCCCCCGACAAGGTGGGATAGGCCTCCGGCCTGTCTTCTTCAAGCTTGGAAGGACAAGAAATAAGCCGTGATTTGGAGCCGGTTGTCTGCTATAGTCAAGGCGTCGCGTCCTGTCTGGAGGGTTTCATGCTCAGGGCGTTGCTCCTTCTTCTCTTCCTTGCTCCGTACGCGCCGGCGCAATCTTCTTTCCGCCTCTCCGATACCGCGGCCATCTCCGCCACTGCTCTTGACCATGACGGTAACCTCTATCTCGCGGGAACGGTATCCGACAACCAACTACCCAGTACGGCGGGCGTGTTTCAGCCTTCTTTGAAAGTTCTGTTCTGCACGCCTTGCGTGGACGCCTTCGTGGCCAAGATCAGCGCTGACGGACGCCGTCTGCTCTTTGCCACCTATTTGGGAGGATCCGGCCAGGAGTCCGTCACCTCCCTTGCCGTGGACCCCGATGGAAACCCGGTCGTCGCCGGAACCACTAATTCCCGGGATTTTCCGGTCTCTCCCGGCGCCTATCGCACCCGCCCTGGACCGGCATTCGTCACCAGGCTGAGCGCCGACGGCGCGCGCCTGCTCGGCTCCACGTATCTCGACGCCGGCACGCTTCGAAGTCTTGCCGTCGATACCCAGGGCGCGGTCTATGCCGCCGCCTCTTCCACCGGTGTGTCCAAACTCGATCCAACTCTTCGCGGCCTCGTATACAACCATCCGATTATCGGAGCCCCCACCGCCCTTGCCGTCGATGACCAGGGCAGCGCTTACATCACCGGAACGGTGGCCTCCCCCGCCGGAGATTCCGATATCTTTGTCTCGAAACTGGATCCCGGCGGCGCCGGGGTTTACTCGAAGGTGTTCGGCGGCGGCGGCAATGACGAGCCTCAAGCCATTGTCGTCGATGCTGTCTACCAGGCATATGTGGTTGGCGTGGGCCTCGGCGGCTATCCGTTCACTTCCGGCAGACGTGGCCTTGGCTTCGTTGCGTCGCTTGCCGCGGATGGCTCCAGTCTACGCTATGTCACCCGCGTTGCCGCCACTGCCCGGCAGGCCATTTTCGGGCCGTTCCGAACTCTCCTGATCACCGGCGCCCTCGCCGGACCGTTCGAAACCGTCCCCGATTCGGACGACCCGTGCCCGCTGAAAGGCGACTTCTTCACCGCTCTCGACCTCGACACGGGCGCCGTTCGCTTCAGTTCCCTCCGCGACAAGGCGCTGGCCATCGACTCCTCCGGCAACGCGTTGACCCAGCCCGCTGACTCTTCCGCATGGTTCGTAAAGACGGGCTTCCTCACAGCTCTCCCGCCTCAAATACGGTGCATTGTCAACGCAGCCGACTTGCGCGAACACGGCATCGCTCCCGGAGAAGTGCTCGCCATCTTCGGTCCCGATATCGGACCGCCGGAACCCGCTGTCTACACGCTCGATGAGAACAACACCGTTCCGCGGGAACTCGCCGGCGTGCGTGTGCTCTTCGACGGCATTCCCGCTCCGGTCTTGTACGTGTCCGGCAACCAGATCAACGTGGTTTCTCCGTTCGGGATTTCCGGGCGTACGGGAACGGTCATCCGGGTGCAACGTGAGGGTCGCGAAATCACAGCCACCCGG
>JADLBG010000123.1 GCA_020847895.1 Bryobacterales bacterium | reverse complement strand
TTTTTGAAGATCCTTCAGGATGGGTATAGAGTGGTGGAGGTATCCGGCATGAAAACAGTTGCGATGTGGATGGCATGGTGCGGCTTGCTGTGGGCGCAGAGCGCCGGGCGGCCGGTGAGACAGGTGACCGATCCCGGCGTGGTCACCACCCGTCAATCAATCACCCCGGCGGGTGTTCCGGCGGTGTTCGAAGGGCGCGTCTATGGAGTAGATTTCGGCGGCGATCCTGGGGAAGTGTGGGTGGCCACCGCCAGCCACATGATGCGAATCGACTGGCGGGAAAACAGAGTCCTGGCATCCATCCCCCTCGGCGGGACTCCGGGATTGCAGAGCCTGCGTTTTGACGAGCATTCCGGGCGCGTGCTGGCGGCTACCGTGATTCGCGGCACGCGCGCCGTCGAGTTGGGCGCGTTCACTTCCGGCAGGCAGACGCTACAGGCGAGCCTCGGCAAGTTTCTGGCCGGAGCCATCTCCGTTGGCGGCCAGGTTGCCGCCATTCCGCTGACCTTCGACAACCAGGTGGCGCTGGTGGAACGCGACTCGGGAAAGCTGCTGGGCGTTGTCAAGACAGGCGTGGCGCCGTTTGCCGCCGTACTGAACAGCAGCGGCACGGTGGCGTGGGTGAGCAACTGGGGCGGGCCAGCGGCGGGAGCGGCGGATCGCGCGGCGCCGACGGGATATGATCCGCGCGCGGACCGCGTCCTGGTGGATCAACGAGGAATTGCAGCCACGGGAACCGTGGCTCGCCTGGACGTGGGCAAACTCGCGGTGACGCATACATTGAAGGTGAATGCGCACCCGAACGCGATGGCCTGGGACGAGAAGACGGAACGGCTCTACGTCGCCAGCAGCAACCGCGACGTGATTGACGTAGTCGATACCAAGGCGATGCGGGTAGCCGCGACCTATGCCGTCCGGCCCTTTCGCGAGAAGGTATCCGGGATTGCGCCCACCGCGGTTGTGCTTCAGCCGGATGGGAAACGGCTGTGGATCGCCTGCGGCGGCATCAATGCCGTGGTGGCGATGGACACGCGGACGGGCGCGGTCGAAGGCATGATTCCAACGGCGTGGTATCCGAACTCCCTCGCGCTCAGCAGGGACGGAAAGCGGTTGGCGATTGGCGCGCTGCTCGGGGTAGGCTCGGCATGGAGAGACGCGCCGGACAAACGTTTTGTCCACGCCTACCGGGGAGCGGTGAACGTTGTGGACCTCCCGGATGAGGCGCAACTGGCGAGCCTCACGACAGCAGTGGGGGAGAATAATCATCTTGCATTGGCCGGGGCTCCCGCCGCGCCTCCCGTGAAGCCGGATCTGAAACGCGCCGCCGCCGCGGTGCCGCGCAGAAGCGGCGAGCCGTCGCTCATCGAGCATGTAGTCTTCATCATCAAGGAAAACCGAACGTACGACCAGGTGTTCGGAGACATGAAGAAAGGCAACGGCGAGCCGTCCCTGGTGATGTTCGGCGAAGACGTGACTCCCAATCAGCACCGTCTTGCCGAGCAGTTCGTCCTGCTCGACAATTTCTATGCGACCGGGGGCAACAGCGCGGACGGGCATCAGTGGCTGACGCAGGCCAATGAAAATGCCTACGCCATGTGGCCGGGGTATGCCGGCCGCAGCTATCCCTTCGACGGGTCGGATCCGCTGGCGATTGCGGAAGGCGGGTTCCTGTGGGACGCCGCGCTGAGCCGCGGAAAGACGGTGAAGATCTACGGCGAATACGCGGGCATCACGCGCGTCGCGCAGCCGAAGCGGCATGAATACCTGGCGCGCTGGAAACAAGGCGAGGACTTCGCGAACGAATGGAACATCACCGCGCCCATCGCGCCGCTGAACCGCATCCTGGCGCACAACTATCCGGCGTATACGACAGCCGTCCCCGACGTGGTGCGGGCGCGGATCTTCCTCCAGGATGTGAAGCAGTGGGAGAGGGAAGGAAAGATGCCGAACCTGGTGATAGTGCAATTGCCGAGCAACCACACCAACGGCACGCTTGCCAACGCGTCTACGCCAAAGGCGATGGTGGCGGACAACGACCTCGCCCTGGGGCAGATGGTGGAAGCGCTGACGCACACGCGGTTCTGGAACAAGATGGCGATCTTCGTGGTGGAGGACGACGCGCAGAACGGCGTGGATCACGTGGATGGCCACCGCACCGTGGCGCTAGCGGTGAGTCCTTACGTCAAACGCGGCCACATCGATTCCACGTTCTATTCGCACCAGAGCATTCTGAAGACCATCGAACTGATGCTGGGCTTGCCCACGCTCTCGCTGTTCGACATGATCGCCACGGAGATGCGCGCCAGCTTTACGGACGCCGCCGATGCCACACCGTATCAGGCTGTCGTGCCGCGGCAGTCTCTGACGGAGCGCAATCCGGCGGTCACGGCGCTACGCGGCGCCGCGCGCAGAGGCGCACGGGATTCGGCGCGAATGAAATGGGAAGTGCCGGATGCTGTGCCGACCGAGCGGCTGAACCGGATCCTGTGGGGGTCTATTCGCGGGTGGGAAGTTCCGTACCCGGCGGCGCGGCAGGCGGCGTTTGCGCCGCTGTCGCTCGATGTGGACGATGATGACCGGTAGGCGCCACTAGGATCGCCGCGTGAGGATCTCCTCCATCCGGCGCATGGCGGGCTTCTCGTCGCCGGGGTCATTCATGAAGCAGGTGAACTCGATCCCTTGCGGCTGGTTGCGCAACACGGCGATGCGCGGTGTGCCGTCCCATAGCTGCTTCTCGCATTCGGCGGCGGTGATGCCCAGAGCCTTCTCGTCCCACGTGACGGCGACGCGGCGGACCTTGCGCGTGCGGTCGATGGAGACGATTTCCGTCTTGACGCCCGGGATGCGGGAAAGGGCGGACCGGATGTACTCCGCCTGGCGCAGGTTCTCCTTGTCGAGCGCTTCAAAGTCGAGCTTCGCGTATTTCTCGGCGGCGAGCCACAGGCCGATGATCTCCTCGCGGCCTACCTTCATCGGGCGGCCAAGGCTGTCCGAGTGCGGGCTCATGTTCAGGCGGGCAGCGGTGATCAGGTCTTTGCGCCCGGCGAGCAGACCGGAGCATTGCGGGCCGCGCATGTGCTTGCCGCCGCTACAGGCGATCAGATCCACGCCGGCCGCCGCGAGCTTGCGCAGGTTGTCGAACGGGGGAAGCATGTTGGCCGCATCCACCAGCACCGGGATGCCGAGCGGCTTGAGGATCTTGAGGCATTCCTCGACGCTCATCGTCTCCGGCCAGGACGCATCGCCGCTGGAGCCGCCGAGGAAGTACATCATCGCCGAGCGGGAGTTGGCCGCCATGCCCAGTTGTTCGGCGTTCTCCACCTCCACCATCTTGACCCCCACGTTGCGAACGGCGTGGTCATAGCCGTTGCGATGCAGCTTGAGACAGAGCACCTCGTTCTTGAGGCCGGTGGTGTCCGGAATGCGCCGGATGGCCCGCGAGTCGCTTCCGGCGACGCAGGCGCACGTGCCGACGCAGATGGCCCCGGCCGTGCCGGTGGTGACCATCGCCGCTTCCGTGCCGATGAGGCGGCTGAGGCGCTCGCCGACACGGTCCTGCAACTCCTCGAGCGAGACGTAGTGCCGCGATGCCTCCTGCATTGCCGGGTGCAGGTCCGGCCATTCCTTCGAGGCGCCAATGGTGGTGTGCGTGCCGCGGAAGTTGATGATCGGGCGGATGCCCAGTTCCTCATACACGCTCTTGCCGCGGGTGGCCGCGGCCGCGGGCGCCACGAAAGGCAGCCAGCGCGAAAGCCACGCGAAGCTGCCGCCAGTGAGAAACGAACGTCTGCCGGTAATCATGGATCAAGTCTACCCCTTGCGGGGTTACTTGACCACCTTCGCTTCCCGCACCTCCAGAATGTCGATGCGCGAGCCCTGGCTCATGACGCTCTCCACCATGCCCTTGATCTCCACCTTTTTAGTGATGTATTCGCGCATGCGGGTATCGGGGTCGCGCAGCCGGATGGAATCTTCCGAATCGGCGATCTTCAGTGTTGTGATGCCGCGTTCGACCGAAGCGGTTCCGAGCACCACAACCTCGGCTTCCCTGGGCTTGAAGCCGCTCTGTTCGACGAAGTCGCGGACCTGGCGCAGGCGGACCTTGTTGCCCGGCTTGAGGGCGACGGTCACGACGTTCTTCTTGCGGTCCACATTGACGGATTCGACGCCGGGGTTGCGGGCGAGCTTCTTCTGGATGAAGCCGGCACAGGAGGCGCAGTCCATCGCCGCGAAGCTCTGCTCGATGCGGAGGTATTCGGCGGGGAGCGGGCCGAGGCAAAGAAGAAGGGGAAAGAGGAATCGCATGGCGCCTGGATTCGATGGTAACCTAATAAGGTTCTGTCCCGTATTCTCCATCCCCATTCGTGTAGTCGAGGCTATCAAACAAATGAAACGTGAAATGTTTTGGCTGACGCTGTCGGTCACAGTCCTGCTCGCCTCCTGTGGCGGCGGGGCGCCGGAAGCAAAGAAGGCGGAAAGTTCCGCTCCAGCCGCCGCGGCGGCTCCCCCGGTAGATCCCGCCACGGCGGGCTCTATCTCCGGGAAGGTAGCGTTTACGGGCGAGAAGCCTACGCCCAAAGTGCTCAGCATGGATGCCACGCCGGCATGCGCCAGAATGCACAAGGGTCCGGTCTACGCGGAAGACGTCGTGCTCAACGGCAACGGTACGCTCAAGAACGTTCTGGTCTATATCAAGGAGGGGTTGCCCAAGGGCGAATATCCCACTCCCACCGTCCCCGTCAAGCTCGATCAGACCGGCTGCATCTATGTGCCGCACGTGGTGGCGGTGATGGTGAACCAGCCGCTCGACATCTCCAACAGCGACACCACGAACCATAACATCCATCCGCTGCCGAGGGTGAACCGCGAGTGGAACGAATCGCAGCCTCCCAAGGGCGACGTCAAGGTGAAGACGTTTCCGAAAGAGGAGATGCCTCCCATTCTGTTCAAGTGCAATGTGCACCCGTGGATGCGGGCTTGGGTGGGAGTGATGTCGAATCCCTACTTCGCTGTCACGGGCGATGACGGCACGTTCACTTTGAAGAACGTGCCGCCGGGCGAATACACGATCGAGGCATGGCAGGAACGCTACGGCACGCAGGAGATGAAGGTGAAGGTGGAGCCGAAGCAGGCGCAGACAGCAGACTTTTCGTTCAAGGGGTAGAATGAAAAGGACTGGGTATCCCTTTCACTACATTTGTAAGTTTCTATCATGAAGGACTATATCGAGCTGACCAAGCCGAGGGTCACGTGGTTGATTCTCATGAGCACGGGCAT
>JADLBG010000122.1 GCA_020847895.1 Bryobacterales bacterium | reverse complement strand
TCATCTTCACGGGGTCGTATTCGATTTTGCCTTCGACGCGGAGGGCGATGACGCCGAGGAGCATCCACTCGACGAAGGGGGAAGCCACATTGAAGTTGGAGCAGGCGGCATCGCCGCCTTTGCAGGCTCGAATCCAATCGCGGTAGTGGCCGGGGGAGCGGGTGAGGAAGGGTGGGGGAAAGTGGTAGTCCCTCATCTTTTCGACGGGGAGGAGGCGGGTTTGCTCGCCGTAGGTACCGGTGGTGAGGATTCCCTTGGAGCCGATGAAGACGCTGCCGTCGGGTTTAGGGATGCGGGCATCCGGATTATCCTTAACCTTTTCATATTCCGCGAGGTTGAAGAGGCGGCCGACGTAACCGGTTGGCGGGGGATGTGGGGCGCCGGCGTCGCGGGGCAGGGAGGGGAGGTCGCCGATGAGTTCGCCTTTGGGGACTCCGGGGATTTCGGGCGACACGCTGAGGCCGTCGTACCAGAAGATCTTTACGGGGGGCATGTTGCCGCGGGCGGGGAAGTCATAGCGGATGATGGACT
Source organism: Bryobacterales bacterium (assembly GCA_020847895.1). Classification (GTDB taxonomy): domain Bacteria; phylum Acidobacteriota; class Terriglobia; order Bryobacterales; family Bryobacteraceae; genus CADEFT01. The sequence goes on along the minus strand of JADLBG010000122.1, from coordinate 3,748 downwards.
TCCTGGGGTACATGAAGTCGCTGGCGCCCTCTTTTTTGAGGCACTCGACGCTTGTGGGCGAGGTGAGGCGGAGGGCGAGGTTGGCGGCTCCGAGGATGTGGCAGGCCATGTCGCCGATGGCTCCGCAGCCGAAGTCATAAAAGCCGCGCCAGTTGAAGGGTTGATAGAAATTGCCGCCGAACTGGTTGGGGTAGCCGTCGCCGCCACTGGTATAGGGGCGGGATTCGGCTGCGCCGAGCCAGAGGTCCCAGTCGAGGGTATCGGGGACAGGGGAGGGAGGCGGGATGGAAGTGAGGCCCTGGGGCCAGAGCGGGCGGTCGGTCCAGGCGTGGACTTCGGCGACGTCGCCGACCTCGCCGGCCCAAATCATTTCGGCGGCCTGGCGGGTGCCCTCATTGGAATAGCCCTGGTTGCCCATCTGGGTGGCGACTTTGTACTTGTTGGCCGATTCGCGGAGCATGCGGGCTTCCCAGACGGTGCGGGTGAGGGGTTTCTGGACGTAGACGTGCTTGCCGCGCTCCATGCACCAATTGGCGGCGATGGCGTGCATGAAATCGGGGACGGTGACAATGACGGCATCGATATTCCTGCCCTCTTTGTCGAGCATTTTCCGGAAATCCTTGTACTTAGGGGTGTTTTCGTATTTCTGATAGGTGCGGGCGGCCTGTTTGTCGTCGACGTCGCAGAGGGCGACGATGTTTTCGTCCGCGCAGCCGGCGATATCGCTGCTGGCTTTGCCGCCTGCTCCGATGGAGGCGATGTTGAGCTTCTCATTCGGCGATTTGTAGCCGAGCGTGCGGAGCGAAGCAGCGCTTCCGAAACCGGCGGATGGAATCGCTCCGGCGAGAAGAGAGCCGAAGAAGAAATGACGTCTCGTGGAACCGTTTGCCATGGAAAACTCCCCTTCCATCGTATGCCTAATTGAGGGGAGATGCATTGCGGGGAATCAGAACGGGTTGAGGGTGAGGCAGAAAACGTCTTCGAGATCGTAGGGGATGCCGTGCACGATGCCCTGGCCGTTGGCGATGGTGAGCTTGCGAGTGCGGACATCGTCGACGAATTCGGCTCTGCCGGCGGCGGCGCGGCGATTGGCGACGATGCGCATGCGGGCGGCTTCGGCATCGGGGCCGGTGGAGGTGAGGAGGGAGAAATCGGCGAAAATCTGGGCTTTAATGATGGCGTTGATGGAGCCGTTCTGGGTGAGGATGTCGAACATGAGAGCGGCGGCGCGCTGGGAGGTGAGGCCGTATTCGACGCACATCGCCTTGGCGCGATCGTATTGAGAAGCGGCGTTGCGGACCTGAATATCCTGAAATTCGCTGGTGCGGCCAAGGGCTTTCAACATGCCGCGCCAAGGTTCGGCGACCTGGCCGCGGACTTGGAGGGAGCGGGCGAATTCCAATTGCTCCGTCAGGGGCGCGCCGGCGAGGGAGGCGAGGGTGTCGAGGTGTTCATGGAAGATATCGCCGCTGACATCGGGATGGTTTTCGATCATTTCGCGCAGCAGGGGTTGGAGACTGCCCTGTCCGACGTTCCATTGCAGGACGCCGAAGCTGATGCCCTGCCCGTCGAAGTCACCGGTGATCATGCTGTAGCAATCGGGCGGCTGGGCTCCGGTTTCGAAGGAGCCGGTGAGGGCGAGGCAGCGCTGGGAGACGGGAGCGAAGGTTAGCGGAGAAACAGGAGCGGGCTGTCCGGGAAAGAGGAGAGCCCACGTGGCGGGGTCGACGGCTCCTGTAGGGGTGAGGCTGCGCTGTTTCTGAAAGGTTTTGACACCTGCTTCGCTGCCGCCGCCGAAGCTGGAATCAAGGGGTCCCTGATAGAGCTTCAATTCGCGCAACCGCTGCTGGATGCGCAGGACAAGGTCTCCGGACATTCCACGGCGTATGGTCATGATTCCTCGCAAATCAGATGGATGCGGGCTTTCCGTTGGGTTTCAGCAGGTGCATGGTGGGCTTGTAGTTGAGTTCATGGCTCACTGTCTGCACCAGCGCGCGGAGGCACTTCACGCGGGCGTTCCATTTGTAGTTGCCGGGGACGATGGTCCAGGGCGCCTGGAGGGTGCTGGTTTTGAGGAGCATCTCCTCGGCAGCGGCTTCATAGTGGGGCCACTTGTCGCGATTGCGCCAGTCCTCGCCGGTGAGCTTCCAACTCTTGTAGGGTTTGTCGACGCGCTCCTTGAAGCGCTTCAACTGTTCTTCGGGACTGATGTGGAGCCAGAATTTGGCGAGGATGGCTCCGGTATCGGCGAGTTGGCGTTCGAAGTTGTTGATCTCGCGGTAGGCGCGGCGCCATTCGTGCTGTTGGGCGAAGCCTTCCACGCGCTCGACCATGACGCGGCCATACCAACTGCGATCGAAGATGAGGACCTGTTTTTCTTCGGGCGGGCGGAGGCGGCGCCAGAAGCGCCATAGATAATGATGGGTTTTGTCCTCGCCCGAGGGCGCGGCAATGGCGAAGACTTCGTAACCGCGGGGGTCGAGTTTTTCGGTGACGCGGCGGATGTTGCCGCCCTTGCCGGCGGCGTCCCAGCCCTCATAGACGATCACAAGGAGGCGTTTGCGGATGTAGAGTTGATAGGCCAGTTCCCGCAGTTGGGCTTGCAGCATGGGGAGGTCGTGCTGGTACTCCTTTTCCGTGATTTTCTCGTTGAGATCAATGTTTTCGAGCATGGATTCTTCTCGGGCGTTCAGGGACGGGCGGGGCGGCTTCGGCGTTTTGCACGGCGTTGAGGAGCAGCGGCATGGAATCGGGCGCCTTGGCGTGGAGAACCTCCTCGAGTCTTTGGATGATGCTTTCGAAGACTTTGACGCGGGCGAAGCGCGGATCGTCGGCTTCTACGATGGTCCAAGGCGCCCATTCGGCTTCGGTGCGCATGAGCATTTCCTCGACAGCTTTCAAGTAGAGATCGTGCTGCTTCAACTGGAGCTTATCCTCCGGGTCGCGCATGAGCTTGGAGATAGGGTCTTTGGCCTGTTTCTTGAGGCGGTGTTTCTGCTCCTGGCGGCTGATGTGGAGGAAGAATTTGAGGACCTGGTAGCCATCGTCGGAGAGCGCGCGCTCGAAATCATTGATGTCATCGAAGGCCTGCTGCCAGGCGATCCTGTGGATGCGTTTTTCGACGCGTTCGATGAGGACGCGCCGGTACCAACTCTGGTCGAAAATGGCCATTTCGCCGTAGTTCGGAATCTTGACCCAGAAGCGCCACAGCCAGGGCATGCTTCGCTCATAGGTGCGCGGCGAGAGGATCATGTGGAGGCGGAAGACGCGGGGTTCGAGGTTTTGGGTGAGGAAGTTGACCATGGCTCCGCGGCCGGAGGCTCCCCATCCTTCGAAGACGAGGACGACGGGAATTTTGGCGTCCCAGCAGAGGCGCTGAATGGAGTAGAGGCGGGCGCGGAGTTCGGGGATTCGCTTTTTGTATTCCGGTTCGGAGGTGGATTTTGAGAGATCGATTTTTTCGAGCATCGTTTCCGTTACGCCCGCAATGCGCCGCTGTCAAACGGGCTCCTGCAGGACGATGATATCAAGAGCGGAAGGAGGGGAGGAAGGCGAGGGCAAATCCGATGGCATGGCGGGTTGTTGGCGGCGGCGCGCACTTGACAGCGCCACAGTATATCTTGGTACCTGAATTATGCACGCAGATGGAGCGTGCTGCCGAGGCCGACGTTGGCTTCGAGGTAGTTGAGCGCGAGCCTGTCACGCGGTAGTTTCTGCGCTTTTTGTACCCCCTCCTGTAAGATGCTGA
>JADLBG010000121.1 GCA_020847895.1 Bryobacterales bacterium | reverse complement strand
CTGCATGGTCTTCCAACCGGTTGATCTCAATGCAGTGCTCCAGCAGCGACTTCTCCTGGCTCAGCGCCTCGAATGCAAAAGTCAGAGACTTCGCGCAGGATTCGATGATCTCGCATATCTGCAGCGCCGCCATCGGCACCGGCTTGATCTTATAGGCCACCAGTTTGTGCGAAACCTCTTCGATTCCATCCAGTACATCATCCATCGCCGTCGCCAGTTCATGTATGTCTTCCGGATCGAGCGGCGTGATGAATGTCGTGTTCAGCTTCTGAAAAACTTCATGGATGATCTCATCCCCGTCGCGTTCGATCTTCGAGATTTTTTCCGCCGCCTGCGCCATGCCGTCGCGCGCGCCTTCCACCAGCAGCACCGCGGCCTCCGATATCAAGCGCGCCTGGCCCAAAAAATAGTGAAAGAACTTTTCTTCCCGCGGCAGTAACCTCATAAAATTTCAGGGAGTCTCCACTCAACCGGCAAACGAAGACCCAGTGTCTCATTGCCACTATGCCGGGTCAACCTCCACATCATTACGATTCCGTCACAATCGGGAAAAGAGTGCTCCCCTCTATGCCTTCCACGTTCCCTTCCACGTCCAGATAACGGGTGTCGAGCAAACGCCCCGGTTGAATATTCCCCATCGCTGACAGCATATTCTCCTTCAGATGCGGATGCTCCTTCTCCAAGTCCGCGAAAAAATCGCGAAGACTTCTTCGAACCGTCCCTGTCCGCTGCGAACATCCGCACGGAATCACCGGAGCACCCAAACTCTCCGCATATCGCCGCGTGATCTCTTCCGTCACGAACACCAACGGCCGGATCAGCCGGAAATCCTTTTCGCTCGAGTACGTCACCGCCGGCAGCGCGCTCAACCTCCCCGTAAACAGCGCGTTCCTCAGAAACGACTCGCAGAAATCGTCCGCCGTGTGCCCGAACGCGATGACGTTCGCCCCCAACCCCCGCGCGATCTCGTACACCGCCCGCCTCCGGAACCGGCTGCACAGGTCGCATCCGTGGTCCGGCTTCTCTTCCAGCAGCCGCAAGGACGAACCGTCCTCGAAATACTTCCAGTCAATCCCCTGCTCCACCAGCCACGCGCCCAACGGTTCGATCGGCCGCAGAAACTTCCCCTGCTCCACCGTGAACGCGCATACGCTGAAATCCACGGGAGCCTTCTTCTGCAACAACAGCAGCGCTTTCAACAGCGTCAACGAATCCTTGCCGCCCGAAAGCGCCACCGCCACGCGGTCGCCGTCGCGGATCATCCGGAAGCGTCCAATCGCTTCCCCAACTTTTCTCAATAGCGTCTTCTCGATGTCCAATCCCCTATTATAGAGACTTGAGACCCATCCACACTCCTCCCTGCGACTCCGCGAGAACCCTCTTCCATCCCTGACCCGCAATGCCCGTCATCTCCCCCGCACGCCGCATTGCCTTCGATGTTCTCCTCCGCGTTGAATCCGGAGCCTGGGCTTCCGATCTCCTCCGCGCCGCCTCCGCCCCCCTCCACCCCCGCGACGCCGGGCTCGCCTCCGAGATCGTCTTCGGAACCCTCCGCCATCAGGCCCACCTCGACCACCTCATCGCCCTCCGCGCCCCCAAAGCCCGCCTTGACCCCGAAGTCCGCATCGCCCTCCGCATCGGCTTCTACCAACTCCTCCACCTTACCCGCGTCCCCCCGCACGCCGCCGTTGTCGAAAGTGTCGAACTCGTCAAACGTGCCCGCAAACGCTCCGCCGCCGGCTTGGTCAACGCCGTCCTCCGCAAGCCGCTCCCCTCTCCCATCGAGTGGCCGGATGAGGCCACACGTCTCTCCATCCCCTCCTGGCTCCTCTCCCGCTGGCAAACACAATATGGCGAGGAAAAGGCGAAAAACATCGCCGCCGCCGCCCTCTCCCCTCCCCTCATCTACCTCCGATTCGACACTTTCGACATCCCTCCCTCCCTCCGAGTCGAACCCACTGAGGTCCCCGGTTGCTTCCGCCTCCTCTCCGGCGACCCCGCGGGCCTCCGCCGGCAGGACATCGGCTCTCAATGGGTGGTCACCTTACTCCACCTCCGCCCCGGACTCTCCTTCCTCGACCTCTGTTCCGCCCCCGGCAACAAGACCGCCCACGCCCTCGAATTCGGAGTCCGCGCCTTCGCCTCAGACCTGCACCTCCACCGCCTCCGTTCCCAACCAAACCCACGCTGCCCCCTCGTCTGCCTCGATGCCACCCACCCACTCCCCTTCCGCCGTGCATTCGACCGCATCCTCGTCGACGCTCCCTGCTCAGGCACCGGCACCCTCTCCCGGAACCCCGAAATCAAATGGCGCCTCACCCCCCAGGACCTCTCCCATCTGCACCGCCGCCAGGCCCTCATCCTCCGCAATGCCCTCCAATGCCTTGCCCCCGGCGGCCTCCTCGTCTACTCTACCTGCTCCCTCGAGCCCGAGGAAAACGAAGATGTCCTTGAAGAGGTCCTTGGAAGGATTCCCAACGAAACCTACCACCGCCTCCCGGGCCTTCAACCCGGAGATGGCTTTTTTGCCGCTGTGATACGATCGGATTAGCGCTGCTGGCGCAAGGCATTGGCCCTCCATGGTGGAAATCCTTCCGTCTATCCTTGCTTCTGATTTTGCGCGCCTGGGAGAAGAAATCGCCCGCGTCGAACGCGGGGGCGCCTCCATGCTTCACCTCGACGTGATGGACGGTCATTT
>JADLBG010000120.1 GCA_020847895.1 Bryobacterales bacterium | reverse complement strand
CGCCGCCGACCGCTACGGCTTCGAGGTGGACCAGAACGCCGGAGCCATTACCATCGAGTTCGACGACCCTCCCGCCAAGTTCGTCGTCAGCCCCAATTCCCCCGTGCGCCAGATCTGGATCTCGGCCCTCGTCCGCAGCTTCAAACTCGGTTGGAACCCGCAACAGAATGCCTTTGTCCTCCCGGACTCCGGAGCAACGCTGAACGAGCTCATGGGGGAACTCGTCGGCCGCCAACTCGGCGAAGACGTCCGCCTCTGAACCCATGGCGGGCGTCTATCTCTCCTTCCCCTTCTGCGCCCAGAAGTGTACCTACTGCAACTTCGCCTCCGGCGTCTTCCCGAAAGAATTGGAACAGCAATACAGCGCGGCGCTCGCGGACGAGATTCGCCTGTATCCCTGGGCCTGGACTCCCGAAACCGTCTACCTCGGAGGCGGCACCCCCAGCCGCATACCACCGGAAACACTGCGCTCGTGGCTGAGCCTCATCCCAGGCTGCCCGTGGACCGAGGCCACCCTCGAAGCCGCGCCCGGCGGCATCACCCCACGGAAAGCGCGCGCCTGGCGCGAGGCCGGAATCAACCGCCTCAGTCTCGGCGTCCAAAGCTTCATCCCACGCGAATTGTCCCAAACCGGCCGCAAGCACACCCCCGAAACCGTTGCCTCTGAAGTGGAGATCCTCCGTCAGGCGGGTATCGCCAATCTCAATCTCGACCTCATCGCCGGGCTGCCACACCAGACTCCCGTCTCCTTTTCCGCTTCCCTCGATTGGATCGAGCGGCTCGCCGTCCCCCACGTCTCCGTCTACATGCTCGAGGTGGACGAGGATAGCCGCCTCGGCAGTGAAATCCTCCAGGGCGGTCTGCGCTATGGCGCCGGAAAACTCCCCTCCGAGGAAGAAATCGTCGCCATGTACGAAACGGCCGTCCTCCGCCTGGGCCGAATGGGCATTCCCCGCTACGAAATCTCCAACTTTGCCCGCCCCGGCTGCGAGTCGCGGCACAACCTCAAGTACTGGCGCATGGAGCCCTATGCCGGCTTCGGCGCGGACGCCCATTCCTTTGACGGCGCCACCCGCCGCCGGAACGCCGAAACGGCGGCCGCCTACGTCGAGCGCTGGCGGAACGGCCTGCCGCCCTGCGTCGAAGAATCGCCCGCCGTTGCCTCCGAAGAGCGCTTCCTCACCGGCCTCCGCCTCTCCGCCGGCATCCTCCTCGAACCGCACGAGTGGCTGCGGTTCGGACAACCCATCGAGCGTTTTCTCTCCCTCGGCTTGCTCGAACGCGACAACAACCGCTTGCGGCTCACCGGCCAAGGTGTGCTCTACTCAAACGAGGTCCTCCAGGAGTTCCTTCACCCATGATCGATCTACGCAGTGACACCGTCACCAAACCCACACCCGAAATGCGCCGCGCCATGGCCGAGGCCGAAGTCGGCGACGACGTCTACGGTGAAGACCCCACCGTCAACCGCCTCGAACAGCGCGCCGCCGAAATCTTCGGCAAGGAAGCCGCACTGTTTGTGCCCACCGGCACCATGGGCAACACCATCGGCATCAAGGTCCACACGCAGCACGGCCAGGAGGTCATCTGCGAATCGCGCGCCCATATCCTCAACTACGAACTGGCCATGATGGCTTGGTTTGCGGGCTGCGTCGCGCGCCCCATCGCCGGCGAAAACGGCCTCCTCCATTGGGATCAGATCCGCAAGGAAATTCGTCCCGTCAGCCCCCACTACGCCCCCACCGGCCTCATCGAGATCGAGAATACGCACAACGTCGCCGGAGGATCGGTCTACCCGCCCGAGCGGATTGAAGAGATCTGCGATGGGGCGCACTCCATGGGCCTCAAAGTCCATATGGACGGAGCCCGCGTCTTCAATGCCGCAACCGCCTGCGGCAAGCCGGTCAATGAATTGTGCGCCAAAGTCGACACCGTGAACTTCTGCCTCTCCAAAGGTCTGGGAGCCCCCGTCGGCAGCATGCTCGTGGGCACGCGCGAGGCCATCGATCGCGGCAGGCTCTACCGCAAGCGCCTCGGCGGCGGCATGCGTCAGGCCGGAGTCCTCGCCGCCGCCGGCCTCATCGCCATCGACAAAATGAGCCGGCGCCTCCATGAGGACCACGCCAACGCCCGCCTCCTCGCCGAAGGCATCGCCGGCCTGCCCGGCATCCGCGTCAACCTCGCCAACGTCCGCACCAACATTGTGATCTTCGACGTCTCCGCCACCGGACGCGCCTCCGCCGAACTCAGCGCCGCCTTCAAAGAGCGCGGACTCCGCATCAACGGCCTCAGCCCCACCCTCATGCGCATGGTCACCCACCACGACGTGAATTCCGATGCCTGCCGGCAGGCCCTCGAAGTCATTCGCTCCGTTCTGGTACGATAATGGAATCATCCCTGGCAGGGTGACGGAATTGGCAGACGTACCGGACTCAAAATCCGGCGCTCTTCACTGAGCATGAGGGTTCGACCCCCTCCCCTGCTACCACCTGCTTCCCAATCAGGCACAATAGAGACAAGGAGATCATTGTGAAACTTCTAAAGTTCACCTTGCCTTGTTTTATACTTTCGCTTGTTCTCATCCTCTTGTTTGCCGGACCCACGTGGGCGCAGGATGGAGCGGCTCTCTTCAAGTCGAAGTGTGTCGCCTGCCACGGCGCCGACGGAGCCGGAAAAGCGGCCATGAAAGGGACCAATCTGCTTTCCCCCGAAGCCAAAAAGCTGTCCGACGCCGAACTCGAGGATGCCATCCTCAAGGGCGGAAAAACCAAAAAGGCAACGCATGTGTTCGAAAAGCGCGGCATCACCGCTGACCAGGCTAAAGCGCTGGTGGCTCACATCCGCGACTTGCAGAAGAAGTAGCTCTATTCCCGGGGAGAGACGCCCGTCTCTCCCTCCTCACAACTCCAGCCTCCCCTCGTAAACCATATCCTCCACGAAGAAAGACTCCGTCAGGTGCAGTGTGCCGATCCTGGCGTCGAACTCCAGTCGCCCGTCCTGCTTCGTAATCTCCTGCGTGCGCGGGAACAGATACACCACCACCGGCCCATCCTCGCGCTGCAGCACTTCGACCCCCGACGGCTTCAGCGCCTTCTTTCCATCGCGCTTGATGGATGCCTGCTTCTTGAGCTGGCCGGCCAGACTCTTGGAATCGCTGTTCATCCGGTTCGGCAGATTGTAGACCGCGATGGCATAGTGCTCCTCATCGAGCGTCGGTGCGTTCGTGTCCCGGGTCTTCAATTCCGCCTCCCGAATCGGAAGCGCGCTCTCCCAGCGCACGTACAACATGGGAGGAGCACCCTGCTGCCCCGCGCCTCCCGCGCGCCGCCCTCCCCCGCCCATCCCTCCGCGCCGCCCCATGCCGCCCATTCCCCCTATGCCGATTCCTCCCCTCCTCATACCCCCGGGGCGTCTCTCGCTGGTCACCGGCCGCTCCACGGTCGGGGTCGCCGTCTTCGCCCAGGGAGAATCCGAAAGCAACTGCCGGCAATCATCCTGCGTCCACTCGGCCACCTTCTTGCCCTTCCATGCCTGATCCCCGGCCCCCGCCAACAGCAACGAAACGGCAGACAACAATAGAAAACAACTTCGCCCCATACAGCATTCAACCAATGAGTGCCGCGTTTGGTTGCGCCGGCAAGCCGCCCTTGCAAACGTGCGATTGAAATGCATAATTGTGAATAGAAGACCCGTGCCCTACATCCCCCGCGCTCTCGAACCTATCCTCCAAACCGCCGCCGCCCAGTTCCCAGCCCTCGTCCTCACCGGCCCCCGACAATCGGGCAAGACTACCCTCCTCAAGCACCTCTTCGGCGCCCCGTCCGGCTATGTCTCCCTGGAACCGCCCGACGTACGCGCTGCCGCCGCCGCCGACCCGCGTGGCTTTTTGCGCATCCACCCGCCGCCCGTGATCTTCGACGAGGTTCAATACGCGCCCGACCTGTTGCCCTACATCAAGGAGAGCATCGATGAACGCCGCAATATGTACGGTCAATTCTTTCTCACGGGCTCACAGAATCTCCTGCTCGCCGAACAGGTTACCGAGTCGTTGGCGGGTAGGGTAGCAATGCTGCGGCTATTACCCGTCTCTCAACGCGAGGAGTTCGGCAGGCCGCTCGACCCTCTGCCCTGGGAGCGCTCGAAAGCGCATCCGGCCGTCCACCGCCTGGCCCCGCGCGATCTCTGGCGGAGCTTTCTACGCGGCGGATATCCGGAACTTGTCGCCGGCCCGGATCGCGATTTCTCGCTCTGGCATTCCAGCTATGTGCAAACTTACCTCGAGCGCGATGTCCGTTGGTTGCGCCAGGTTGGGGACTTGCTCTCGTTTCAGAGTTTCCTGCGCGCGCTTGCCGCCCGCTCCGGCCAACTGCTCAACCTCACTGACATCGCCCGCGACCTTGGAATCGCCGTGAATACCGCCAAAGCATGGCTCTCCGTGCTCGAAGCCACTTTCCAGGTCATCGTGTTGCGGCCCTACCATGCCGACATCGGCAAGCGCCTGGTCAAGACGCCCAAGGTATACTTCACCGACACCGGCGTGCTTTGTTACCTCACTGGCCTAAAAGACCCGGATCACGCGGCGGCAGGCCCGTTGGGAGGGCCGATCTTTGAAACCGCCGTTCTTCTGCAAATCGTGAAAGCATTCGTCAACCGCGGCGAAGAGCCGCGGCTCCATTTCTGGCGCACATCGGCGGGAGCGGAAGTCGACCTGGTGGTCGAAACTCGCGGCAAATTGATTCCCATCGAAGCGAAACTCTCCTCAACCCCTCGTCCGGCAATGGCAAATGGGATTCGCGCCTTTCAGCAAGACCTCGGCGATAAAACCGGGCCGGGCTTTGTCATTCACCCCGGAGAAATCCGGCTCCCGCTGGCCCCAAACGTCGTCGCGTTGCCGTTCGTCGAACTGTGACACCCGCGGCTTGGCTGACAATTGACCGCTGACCGCTAAGGATTAACCGTGAATTTCGCCGCCGGACTTGAAACATTCCCCACCTGCACCACCACCTGCTGCTCGCCAGGCGGAGCCGTCTGAGGAACCGCGAAATTGATCTGGGTCACTCCCACCAGCCCCGGCGGAATGCCCACAAACTGGAGATCCGCCGCCGCCCCACCCACCGTTACTGTCACCGGAAGCACCGGCCTCGGCAAACGGGACAAAGATGTCAGCGGCGAGGGAGTGCCCCCCGTTGCCAGCGACGGCCGCACTTGTCCCTCCCCCGTAACAAACAACGTCACAATCTGCCCCCGTGATCCGCTCCGCGACGGGTTGACGCTCCCGTCGGCAAACATGAAAATCCCCGGAGCCGTGGCTACCACCGTAAACGTCGTCGACACGTTCGCATAGGGATTCCCGATCACAAGCGTTGCCTGTCCCGGCTGCGTCTCATACGGAATCTGCACGTTCACCTGCCCCGGCGACACGTAATACAACGGAGCCGCCACCCCGTTCACCGTCGCCTCGAAGCCTGCCAGATACTGCGGCAGCGGAACCGCGCCCGCCAGTTGTGCAAAGTTCCCCATTGCTGTCCCATAAACAGCCATGATCATGCCGGGCGCGTACGCCTGCTGGCCCGATGCCGCGTTGCTGAGTCCGCCTACGGCCAGGGGAGTCTGCACACCCTGGAAGGGAATCGAAAGATTGACCATCCACGCCCCGCCGGCCGCGTCCACCCCGCTGAAGACAAAGGCGACATTCTTCGGCGCCGAAAGCGTCTTGAAGCCCAGCGTCGCGCTGATCGAATGGCCCGCCCCGATCGAATCCGTGCCGAAGAAACTCGTGATCTGCGCATCATAGCTCGTCCCGTCAATGCTCAGCCCGGTCAGGCGCGCCCCGATCCCCGCCTCCTCGTTCAAAGTGAGCGTGAAAACCCACTGGTTCCCCCGTGAATCGGGCCGCGCCTGCTGGAACACGGGATTCTGATCGATCGACGCCACGATCGACGCATTCACCGCCGGACGGCTGGTCCACTGGTGAACAAGATTGTACGCATCCACGCTGCCGAGACCGGTCACCCGGTCGTACCCCGGCCCGGCCGTAATCCCCAACTGCCCGTTCGCGCAATCGGGCGAACCGGGAACACAAGGAACCGTGTTGTTCCCCGCAATGACATCGTGAAAAATCCCCGTCGTGCCTTGCGCCAGACGGTACAGCGCCGGGTTGATATTGCCGAGCCCCGGTTGCCGCAGCGCCCCGGTCGACACCAGGTACTGATTCAGCAGGCAAATGATCCCCGCCATCGAAGGCGCGGCCGCCGAAGTGCCCCCATACAGCCCCGCCGATCCGCCCGAATACACATAGTATCCGTCATGCTCGGCCGAGGAATTCAGCGCAAGATCCGGCACATGGCGAAACGAGTCATTGGGAACCCCGGGTCCGGTCTGCCACGATGGCCGCGGAAAGAAAACACTGCTGCCGCCTCCCGTTGCCGCCAGCCCGCCCCCGGCCGCCGTATCATTCCATGCCATTTCCGGAATGTAGGAAAGCGCCGATGCCCCATTCGCCGTATTGTTGTTGCTCCAATACCCCCCGCCCTGTTCGTTGAACTGCGTGCCGCCCATCGCCGTCACTTCAGGAACGCTGCTCGGAGCATCGACGGCGAATCCGTTCTCCGCCACATAGGCGTTGAGGTCTTCGCAATCCGCGGCCCCGGCGTCCCCCGCCGCCGCCAGAAACGTCATCCCCTGCGCGTTGGCCTGCTGCGCGGCGGATTGAAACGAGGGCAAGTCCACAAGATCCGACTCCTCGCAATTGCCGTAACTCATGCTCAGCACCGGAGCCACGTTCTGGTCGATGGCATACAAAGCCGATTGCCACACATCATCGGAATACACATAGATCGTGGTCGCGTTGCGCGCCACCGCGCCCGCCCACTCGATGTCCAGATCGGCTTCCCCGAGTTCATCCGTAATGATTCCCGGGTCCGGACGCCCCGGAACCAGAATCTGCTGAAGATTCTGAGTCGGTAAACGGAACCGGCTGCGGAAGGCGTCGATGTCCGAAGTTTTTATCCCTGTCTGCCCAACCACCGCAATCTTCATGCCCGTCCCGTCAATCCCTGCCTGATAAAGCGGCGCGACGTTGTAGATGATCGCGAAATCATCCGGCGCGATGCTGTGAAGCCCGCTCGACGAGGTCATCTCCGGCTTGCGCCGCGAACGCGGCTTGAGACGGAAGTTGTTCAGCCCGCGAATGCCTGCCACCAGCGGAGCCAAAGCCGCGGGCACAGCCGGGTTCGCTTCGTTCGCATAGTGCACTTCCCCGTTCCTCAGGTAGCGGTGAATCGCCGTATGGAACGCGCCCCGAGTCTGCCCCGCCGTTCCGCTGAACGTAATCCACGTCCGGCTCCGTGCCACCATGTCCACCTCAAAACCCTGCGATTCCAGCCAGGACGTAATCTTCGCGATATCCGCCGCGCTGACCCCAAACCGGTCCGCGTATTGCTCCGGTGTCAACCACCGGTGATAGTTGGGCGATGACGGTTCCCGCTGTTGCGCGAGCAACTCATCAAGAGCCGCTTGCTGACCGGCGGTAGGCTTCAACAGCAGCGTCATCCCGCGTATCGGAGCCGATGGAGCCATGGGACCCAGATCATCCTCGGCATGCGCTCGAGGAGAAACCCGCCCGCGAAGAACCACGGTTCGCGTATCGTCGATACGACCCGAAATTCTCACCTGCTGCGCCGGCAGCAATCCGCCGAAAACAAACAACAGAAGACCGCCGAATACGGCTTGCCGGATGGGTCTGGTAAAATTTGCACACATGCTCCGAGTTCTCCTTGCATTCATTTGTTTTCTTGGTAACTCTTGCTGGGCCCAGGAATCCGCTCCCGATTCCGACATCGCAAAGTGGAAGGCTCAGTTGGCCCGCGCCGAGCGGATCCTGCAGGATTGGCCGAACCTCCACCGCTATCGCGCTGACAACGAAAAGGTGCAGCCTCCCCAAAAAGGTGAGAACCGCGTGGTCTTCATGGGCGATTCCATCACCGACGGCTGGGGCCGTCGCTACGGCAAGTTCTTTCCCGGCAAGCCCTACATCAACCGCGGCATCAGCGGACAGACGACACCCCAGATGCTCCTTCGCTTCCGTCCCGATGTGATCGCCCTCCATCCGAAAGTAGTGGTCATCCTCGCCGGCACGAACGATATAGCCGGCAACACCGGTCCCGCAACCCTCGAAGAGATAGAAGGAAACCTTCAGTCGATGGCGGAACTCGCCAGGGCCAACGGTATCCGCGTCGTCCTGTCTTCCGTCATGCCGGTCTGCGATTACATCAAGCCCCAAACCAGCCGCCGTCCGCCGGAAAAGATCGTCCAACTCAACGAATGGATCCGGGATTACGCTCAGAAGAACCACTTCGTTTATCTCGACTACTATTCTTCAATGCTAGATGACCGCAAGATGTTGCGGCAGGAACTCACCTACGACGGCCTTCATCCCAACGACGCCGGCTATGAAGTCATGGGTCCGCTCGCGGAAAAGGCAATCGCCGCCGCGCTAAAACGGAAGTAGGAGCAACCCCCTCCCGATGAAAAGCCGCTGGCTCCCCCGGCTGATGTTCGTCCTGGGCGCAATCCCCTTCTTCTGGCTCGCCTGGCGCTGGCGCCACCACCAGTTGGGCATCAACTCCATCGAAACCGTGGCCCGCTACACCGGGGACTGGACCATCCGTTTCCTCATGCTGACCCTGGCCATCACCCCCCTCCGGCACATCCCCGGCCTGCAACCCCTCGCCCGCCTTCGGCGCATGTCCGGTCTCTATACGTTCTTCTACGCTACCCTCCACGCACTCCACTATTGGGCCCGCGATGTCCAATGGAACTGGCAGATCATCCAGGAAGACCTCACCTATCGCCGCTTTTTTATCGCCGGAATGATCGCCTGGACCCTGATGATCCCCCTCGCCGCAACCTCCTTCGACCGCGCCATCCGCTGGATGGGCGGCCGCCGCTGGCGCCTCCTGCACAAACTCATATACATCACCGCCTTGGCGGGAGTCGTCCACTACCTCTGGCAAGGCAAAACCGCCACCCTCGACCCCCTCGGCTACACTCTCCTCCTGACCATCCTCCTCGCAAGCCGGCTCGTGCTGTTCTGGAGAAGAAAACGCCGGTCACAGCCCCACCCCAAACCCCATCTCATTCATTCAAAATGACTTCGCCTGCGGCAACCGCAGACACTGACACGGCAGTGTGCTATCTTCCAGGCAGGGTGGTCGTTAACCAACCCTAAAGATTCTTGTTGATTCGCCGAATAGTTTACCTGAGGTCAACTATTCTCGTGTGGATCATCAGCCGGAAGATGATCAACGACTTCTTGACCCGGCACGACGATGCCGAACCGTCTTTGATCAACTGGTATCGGATCACGAAATCGGCAACGTGGAATTCCCTTGTGGACACAAGGAAAAGCTTTCCTCACGCGGATCCCGTGGCCGCCGGACCATCTTCAACATTTCCGGCAACAAATACCGGCTGATTGCCAGGGTGAACTACCGAACAGGAAGAGTGTTCATCCTGAAAATCCTGACCGACGCAGAATACGATAGGGAGTTCAAAGCATGAGCGCCCCAGCCCCAGCTTTCAACGAAGAGCAGTACGCAAAGCTGCTGGCGGAATTCAAGCCGCGTCCCATCCATACTCCTGAGGACTGCGAAAAACTCACGGCCCTCCTAATGGAACTGGATGATCGCGAAAACCCCACTCCCGAAGAACAGGAACTCGCCGCGGTTCTGACCATCCTCATCGAAAACTTCGAAGAGCAAAACTACCCGCTGCCGGAAGTTCCGCCTTACGAAGCCCTCAAGGCAATTCTCGAAGACCGTGGACTCCGACACAAGGACATTGCTCCCGCCATAGGCAACAAGGGCCTCACCTCGGAAATCCTCAGGGCCACAAAGCCATCAGCAAAGCCCAGGCGAAGAAACTGGCCGCCTTTCTCAAAGTCCTCTGCTTTTACAGATTTTGACACCTTTTGACACCCCTTCCCCCCCAACCCCGCCTCCCAACCGAACCCAGCCCCCCTCTTCCCTACTCTGCGATATGATGTTATCCACTGGGTTAGCAAACATGTTCAACTCTCGCCAACTCGTGAGAGGCGCTCTTTTCCTTTGCACTCTCGCTTCGTTAGCCGCCGCCCCGGTCGAATTCAACCGCGACATCCGCCCCATCCTCTCGGACCGGTGCTTCGTCTGCCACGGCCCCGACGCTGCTTCCAAAAAGATCCCTTTCCGCCTCGATTCGGAAGCGGCCATGTTCGCCAAACTCGCCAGCGGCCGCTTCGCCGTCGTCCCCGGCGACATCGCGAAAAGTGAGCTCATCCATCGCGTCGCCGCTGAAAAACCCGCCCTCCGCATGCCGCCCGCCTATTCCGGTCTCAAGCTGACGCCCCATGAAATCGACATCCTCAAAGCCTGGGTCGAGCAGGGAGCCAAATGGCAGAAGCACTGGTCCCTCATCCCACCCACCCGTCCCGCGCTCCCGCCCGTCGAAAACACCGCCTGGCCCGTCAACCCCATCGACTATTTCGTCCTCGCGCGCCTCGAACGCGAAGGGCTGAAACCTTCCCCCGAAGCTCCCCGCGCCGCCCTCCTCCGCCGTGTCTCTCTCGATCTCACCGGAATCCCGCCCACACCCGCCGAACTCGCCGCCTTCCTCAATGACCACTCCTCCAACGCTTACGAAAAGGTGGTCGATCGCCTCCTCTCCTCGCCCCGCTACGGCGAGCACATGGCCTCCCGCTGGCTCGATGTCGCCCGCTACGCCGACACCAACGGCTACCAGACCGACGGCGAGCGCGTCATGTGGCGCTGGCGCGATTGGGTCATCCAGGCCTTCAACAACAATAAGCCCTTCGATCAGTTCACCATCGAGCAGATCGCCGGCGACCTGCTCCCCAATCCCACCCTCGATCAACTCATCGCCACCGGCTTCAATCGCAACCACCGCGGCAACGGCGAAGGCGGCATCGTGCAGGAAGAGTACATGGTGGAATACGCCGCCGACCGCCTCGAGACCATGTCCACCGTCTGGCTCGGCTCCACCATCGGCTGCGCCCGCTGCCACAATCACAAGTACGATCCCTTCACCCAAAAGGACTACTACTCCCTCTTCGCCTTCTTCGACAACGTCCCCGACCGCGGCCGCTACTTCAAGTTCGGCAACACTCCGCCCTTCATCCCCGCCCCCACCCCCGATGAGCAGGCCCAACTGCGCCAACTCGAAAGCAAGCTCGCCGCCGCCAGGGAACACTACCGGTCTTTCCAGCCCGCCATGGATTCCACCCTCGCCGCGTGGATCCAGTCGCTGTCCTCCGCCAAACCCGTCGACTGGTCCGTCTCCCGGGGCCAGATCGCCCACATCCCCCTCGATCCCTCCGACCATGTCCGCGTTCCCGAGGGCATCCAATACGTCCCCGGCCTCTATGGACCGGCCGCCCGTTTCAACGGAACCGCCTTCGACGACGCTGGAAACTTCACCAACTTCGGCTACTACAACGCCTTCTCCCTCTCCGCCTGGATCAATCCCTCCAGCCCCAATGGAGCCATCCTCACCAAGGGCAAGGACATCGTCGAAGAGACCGGCATCGGCCTCGCTCTCCACGACGGCAAGGTCCAGTTCAACCTCGTCCTTCGCTGGCTCGATGACGCCATTCGCGTCGAAACCAAAGAGCCCAT